>JBATTD010000746.1:0-20272 GCA_049670345.1 Ignavibacteriaceae bacterium | reverse complement strand
GATGTTTTGTTAAGCACGAGTGATAACGGTATCATAAAAACGATTACCAACGTTGCTGCAATTCCTATTTTTTTCCAGATACTATTCATCTGTTTATACCTGTCCACCTTAGGCGGAATTTCTCTTTTTGGTCAGATGGAACTCGCATTATAATCATTCCTTTTGCCGAAGGCATTCCTTCGGAAGTGTGTAAATCATTTTTCATGCTCGTTTCATCTACTTATTTGTATAAATTAAAACTGTAAATATATTCCTTTACTTTTTCGGGCACAAGATAATGAATAGGCATACCTTGTTTTACTCTTTCTCTTATATCTGTAGCGCTTATTTCAATTCCCCTTGTTTCAACGAAGATGGCTTGCTCTACATATTTATCATCAAAAGGATGTGGCTTTGATGATTTTCTTTCTAATACTAATACTTTTGTAAGACCCATAATCCCATCAGGTTCTTTCCAATTATGAAATTTAAATATATTATCATAACCCATTATAAATTCCAGTTTATCATATTTTTTCTTGAACTCCTTCAAAGTATCAATCGTGTAAGATATTCCTTCTTTTTTAATTTCATAATCCGACACTTCAAAAAAATTAACTCCCTCTACTGCTAGTTTTAACATATTCATTCTATGTTCAGGGCTTGCAGAATTTACATCTGCTTTGTGAGGTGAAATAAAAGAAGGGATGAAAATAATTTTATCAAGCTGTCGTATTTCTCTAACAGATTGTGCTGTTATCAGGTGTCCGTGATGAATTGGATCGAAAGTACCGCCAAAAATCCCAACTTTACTCATTTAGTAAATCCTTGTATTCTATAAATAAATTTGTGAACCGTTCATGCATTTGCTGGCTGCAATAAGCAAGACTTTCTTTTTTAGAAAGTTCAATGTACAGATTCTTAAAATCACTAAAATTTTCTATCAGTTGAAATCCATTTAGCGTGTTGAGAAACAAATCACTTTTACCTGCCTCTATTAGAAAATTATCATACTCAAGAGTAGTGGAAAAGATTTCATCTAATATATTTATTTCGAGATTGTTGAATCCCAATAATGCAACTTTTTTATTTATACTTTTTCCTATTACCAAAACATCATCTTCAATTGTAAGCAAGTTAAAGATTTTTTGTATAATTTTTTCAGATATACCGATTACATCTGCTCTTATAAGAATATTATTATCAAAACTAAAAAAATAATTCTTTCCAAATCGTTTCAAATTGGAATCGTTATTTTCTGAAGAGTTTATAAATATTATTGACTCGTCAGGGAAAAAATTCCCGGGAATATAATTCTCATCTTTTTCATTAAGACAGAAAACTAATTCAAATCTCAATTCTGTACCGGCAAATATTTCAATAAAGTTTGCAAGCAGATGGCTGTAAAGTAAATTTGAATCCCGAAGTGATAAGTTCTCAAACTTTGGTGCTGCTTCAGAATTGAAAACCGGATGAAGACATAAAACGTATATACAGTTTTTCTTTTTATGCATCAACGTTCCCTGAAGATGCGAAAAGGTTTTTAATAAACTGCCGGTAATTATTTACTTCACTCTCATAATATTCTTTACTCTGTCCTTTAGAGCTTTTCAATTGTTTTTTTCTGAATGCTAAAGTTGTTGCTGCTTTTATATATGGTTTTCGAATGTTTTCATCAACCCAGCCAGGGCTATTTCTGTTTGTAGAACCAAGTATAGCTAAATGTTCAGAGGGTATAACGCCAAGTGCAGCTTCAGGGATAAGTCCATCAATAATAATTTTCTTTTCGTTCATTACCGATGCTGAAAATATTGCGATGAAAATAATGATTGTAACACCAAGAAATAAAAATCCGAGAATGGCTGTTGATTGATAACTAACTGTAAAGTTCCACGAAAAGTGAATCAATATTGCAATGATTAATCCCGTAATTGGAAGAAATATTCTGTAGGCTGTCCCTTTAAACTTTGCTAAGCCGAGGAAAGCACCAAAAGTAGCAGTTGATACACAGTGCATAACAGCAGAGAATAAAGTTCTTATAATTACAATTGTAATCCAATCTGAAATTGTTGTACCGTAAGAAATAAAATAGAGAAAGTTTTCAGTCATCCCGAAACCCAAACCGATTGCACCGCCGTAAACTATTCCGTCAGTTATATTATCAAATTTTTTGTTGGTAACTGTAATGAGAAGAAAAATTCCTTTAGTTATTTCTTCTACAACCGGGGCAATAGCAATAGTCCCGAGATAATTTAATTCATCCTTATTTGAAATAAACTCTGAAAGAATTGTTGAGAATATAATTGAACCAAGTACAGCGAAGATAATTGCTCCAATCGCTCCCCATAAGTAATTTTGAAGAACCAGCTTGAACGGCTCCCTGTCATATCTATCAAACCACCAGATGAATACAAGGTAGGCAGCCATTGGTACTATTGCAGCAAGCGCAGAAGTGAAAATAAACATGTTATAAAAGCAATTCCATCAATAAATTATAAATGATTATGGAAGTACAATACAAGATATGAAAAGAGAAGAATAAATTTCAAACTATATTTGATGTGCCTGCTGTTTTATTTTTCTTTAGACCATTGAATCAATTCTTTAATTGTAGGTTTTTTACCATAAGATAAAATTCCTATTCTGAAAATCTTAGCAGCAATTTTTAAGGTAACAATTGTAGACACAAACATTATATTGAGTGTGATGATAATATCTATTAAAGGAACGGGGGCAATTCTAAAACGTAGAAGCATTATTGATGGAATAGTTAAAGGAATATATGACATCACCTTAACTATCATAGAGTCAGGATTTTGAATAGCTGGCATTGCAACTACAACAGGCAGGATTAAAATTAAACTTATGTACGTTGTCATCTGCTGTGCTTCCTGTTCCGTTGTAACTATTGAACCAATACCTACAAAAATTGTTGTATAAAAAATAAATCCTGCTAAAAAATATACAAGCATTGGTAAAATATTATCGAATGCTGCCGGTGGAATAACTGATCCGCCGACAAGTACTATACTGATTAAAGTCCAGATAAAAATTTGTGTTAAACCGAGAGCACCTAGTCCTAAAATTTTTCCTGCAAGCAGTTGTTCCGATGTACAACTTGAAATCAATATTTCAATCAGCCGGTTCGATTTTTCTTCAATCAAACTTCTAACAAGCAATTGCCCGGAATAAATAACCATCATCATTAAAAGCAGTATAAATATAAAAGCTGAAAAGAAAACCACTAAAAAATTCTGCTTTCCTTCTTCACCGCCTTTTTCAATTACTATTTGTTCAATATCAACTTTGCTCTTAACCAAATCAGTACTTAATGGATCAATTCCTCTCGCAATCAATTCGCTTTGAATTCTTATCTCATTAATTTTTTCTTCAAAAAGTCGTGCGTCTTTAAAGTTTATTAAATTTCCACTTCTATATTCAACTTTAAGCGAGTCGGTTCCGCCGTTCAAAATAAACAAAAAACCTTCAATCTTACTATCAGTTACATCTTTATCAGCCTTGGTTTTTATTTGGTTAAGTGTTTTTTTGTTATCGGTTAGATTTAACAAAATATAACTGGGCTGAAAATTATCTAATCTATATTGTTCTAACTCCTCAACTAACTTATAGAAATAATTTCCCGAGGTATCTACTACTCCGACTAGTTTTGTTCTCAGGTCTTCTTTTTGTGTTAATAAAGTGGGAAGTATGGTAAACATTATTATTATTATCGGCGTAATCACCAGCGATATAATAAACGCTTTCGTTTTTACTTTTTCAAGATATTCCCACCTGGCTATTGTTAAAATTTTGTTCATCTGTTTATAATTTTTTGTTTGTGTCAGATGGAACTCGTCCCTACCGGCAGGCAGGTGGTAGGCAGGTTCATGGGGACTCGTTTCATCCAATAAAACCTTAATTTTGTCTAATTAAATCAATAAAAATTCTATTAAGTGTAGGTTCTATTACCGAGAAATGAGTAATATCAATTCTATCGGTTATCTTTTTTAGAAAGTCTGATGGTTCAACAACATCTTTTAAATGGACCTCGGCATAATTATTATAGGCATCTACGGTAATCACTTCAGTCATTGAAGAAAGAAAGGATACATCGCCGCTGAATTTAATTTCTACATGTTTTCCACCAAACTCTTTTTTTATATTCGATAATTTTCCGTTTATAACTTCTTTACCTTTATTTAAAAGAAAAATATCAGTACATAATTTTTCTGCAGTTTCCATTTGATGAGTTGATAGGATAATGATTTTTCCTTCAGATACAAAAGAAAAGATCAGTTCTCTAATTTCCTGTTGATTGATTGGGTCAAATCCGGTAAACGGTTCATCAAGTATTAAAAGCTGCGGGTTATGAATAACCGACATGATAAACTGCACCTTTTGCTGGTTTCCTTTGGATAGTTCATCAATTTTATTGTTACGATAATGAGTAATATCTAATCTCTTTAACCAGCTATTCGCCTGTATTACTGCTTCGGTTCTGCGCAAATTTTTGAGTTGGGCAAAATAAAGAATCACATCTATCACTTTACTTTTTCTATACAATCCTCTTTCTTCGGGAAGATAACCGATGCGGTTCAAAAAATCTGCTGTTATCAATTGGTTATTAAAAAGAATTTTTCCTGAAGTTGGTTTGATAATATTCAGCACGGTTCTTAAGGTTGTGGTTTTACCTGCACCGTTGGGACCTAATAATCCAAAAATTTTGCCAGGCTCAACTTTAAAGGAAATATTATCTACGGCGGTAGTATTTTGAAACTCTTTTACTAAATTTTCAACTAAGAGCATTAATCATCTTTTATAAAACTTTCTAAAATTAAGTTTGAAAAGATAATAGTTATCTTTAAGAAATAATACTGCTACAATGTGAGATTAATATTATTGTTTCGTTCAGATTATAATAACATCAGCTAAATGCCTGTAAAATAAAGAGTTAAGAGAATTTTTCAGAATGGGAATATGTTTGACTGTCATTAAAAGTATCAATATATTTGTGGTCATTTTTATCAAATCTTAGCGCAAAAGTATGAAAATTAAGATTTCCGGTCTTGAAAACGGTACGTATGAATATGATTTTGAATCTGATATTGAAAAGATAGATTTAAGTGAACCTTTATTCGGCAAATATAATGCAAATGTTGTTCTTAATAAATTTGATGATCAGATAATTTTAGAAGCATCAACAATTGCTGGTGCAAACTTCAATTGTGATAGATGCGGAACAGAGTTTAAGCAAACAGTTATAAGTAAATATAAGATGATATACTTACTTAGATCAATTGAAGATGCAGAGGAAGAAATAAATATTACTTTTCTTTCACCTGATACACATATAATTGATCTTTCAAAAGATGTTCGGGATTATATGATCCTTTCTATCCCGATGAAAAGACTTTGTAAAGAAGATTGCAAAGGATTATGTGTTAAGTGCGGCTTAGATTTAAATGAAAAACAATGTGAATGCGAAAATGATGAAATTGATGACAGATGGAAAGTATTAACGGAATTGAAAAATAAATTAAACAAAAACTAAAGGAATAGTTCTTACAAAATGGCACATCCAAAACGAAAAATATCGAAAAGTAGAAGAGATAAAAGAAGAACGCATTACAAAGCAACAGCTCCTGCTATGGGCGCTTGCTCAAACTGTGGAGAGTTGAAGTTAACACATCGCGCTTGTCCTTCATGTGGATATTATAATGAGCGCTCGATGTTCATTCCTAAAGGCTAATTCAAACTTAAGTAAATGCACGATTCCAGTAATTCCGAAATGCATTGCAGAATAGCTGTTGATGCTATGGGAGGGGATTTTGCTCCAACAAATGCGGTGTTGGGTGCAATGCAAGCATACGAGCAAAATAAGAATTTCGATTTGCTGTTTGTGGGCAGAAGAGATGAAATATTAAAAGTCGCTTCTACTCATAATCTTTCTGTTAGTGATGATATGATAGTTCATACTGATGAAGTGATTGAGATGAGCGAAAGTCCTACAAGCTCTTTAAAGAAAAAACCAAACTCATCAATTGTCGTTGGTACGCAATTGGTAAGAGATAACAAAGCCGATGGATTTGTAAGTGCCGGAAATACAGGTGCGATGTCAGTTAGTTCTGTTTTTAATATTGGCAGAATTAAAGGTGTGACAAGACCAACTCTTACAGCGCCTTTCCCAAATGAAAAAAATAGTTTTACTTTTATTTCAGATGTGGGCGCCTTTGTCGATTCGAAAGCTCAGCATCTTCTTGGTTATGCAATATTAAGCTCAGTTTTTATTGAAGAAATTTATGGTATAAAAAATCCTAAAATTGGTTTATTAAATGTTGGTGAAGAGGAGGGAAAAGGATATCAACTAATTAATGAGACGAGAAAATTATTGAGTGAGGCAGACATAAACTATGTTGGCTATGTAGAAGGAAAGGATATTTTTAAGGGAACGGTTGATCTGGTTGTTTGTGACGGATTTATTGGCAACATACTTTTGAAATTTGCAGAAAGTATCATCCCGTTTTTGCGAGCACGAATTAAAGATTATGCAAGCAAGAGCTTGATGAATAAATTAAGAGCAGCAATTGCCCGCACTCCTTTAAAAGAATCATTAAAAAATACAAATTATGAATTGCATGGTGGTTTACCATTGCTTGGGTTAAATGGCATCAGTATTATAGGACATGGCTCAAGCACACCATTAGCAATAAAGAATATGGTTCTGCGTGCAAAGGAAATGTATGATAAGAAGCTCATCAAAAAAATTGAAGAGTCGTTAGGATAATAAAAATAAACAAGAAAAATTTGATTGGAAATAATTTGAAAGTAAAAAAATACAGCGCTATAATCTCAGCAGTGGGAATGTATGTACCTGATAAAATCTTGGACAATGCTTATTTTGAAAGTATTGTGGATACAAATGATGAATGGATTAGAACACGAACAGGTATTAAAGAAAGAAGAATTTTGGAAAATGGAGCGACCAGCGATTTGGCTACTCAGGCAGCCAAGGATCTTATGGAACAGCATAATGTAAATCCGGAAGAAATTGATGTAATAATAGTTGCTACGGTAACACCCGATATGTTATTTCCCGCAACCGCATGCCTGGTGCAGGAAAGAATTGGAGCTAACAATTCTTGGGGGTTCGATCTCTCTGCGGCTTGTTCGGGATTCTTATTCGCTTATCAAACCGGTTGCGCATTTATTGAAAGCGGACAATACAAAAAAGTCTTGGTTATTGGTGCAGATAAAATGAGCTCGATTGTTGATTACAGTGACCGTAATAACTCTATTCTTTTTGGAGACGGTGCTGCTGCTGTTCTTTTAGAGCCTTCGGAAGACCTGAATTTGGGGTTACAGAATTCAATCCTTAGAATTGATGGTGAAGGTAAAGATAAATTATATATGTCCGGCGGTGGGAGTTTGAATCCACCTACACACGAAACCGTTGATAAAAAAATGCATTACATTTTTCAGAATGGTAAAGCAGTATTTAAAGTTGCTGTTGTTGGAATGGCGGATGTTTCGTACGAGTTAATGCAGAAAAATAATCTTACTTCTGATGACATTGCTTTTTTAGTTCCTCATCAGGCAAATAAAAGAATAATAGATGCTACCGGAGAGCGGATGGGTTTAAGCAAGGATAAAGTTATGATGAATATTGATAATTACGGCAATACTACTGCTGCAACTATCCCTCTTTGTTTAGTAGAATATTACAGAGATGGTAAGTTAAAGAAGGGTGACAAGCTAATATTATCTGCTTTTGGAGCAGGTTATACCTGGGGATCTTCCTATATGGTTTGGGCCATCTAAATTTTTTCATTTTTGAAACGAGTATGAGTAAAAAAGCATTTTTATTTCCTGGTCAGGGTTCTCAGTATGTAGGTATGGCATCAGACCTCTTTGATAATTCTGTTGAAGCTAAAGAAATGATACTTACTGCAAATGATGCGCTTGGTATCAATCTTTCCTATATTATGTTTAACGGACCAATTGATGAATTAAAACAAACCGAGTTTACTCAGCCGGCAATCTTTCTTCATAGTGTTGCTCTTGCAAGTATTATGCGAACTATTTTTCCTGCAGGTGCAGCGGGGCATTCACTTGGCGAATATTCTGCGCTTGTTGCATCGGGTGCAATACAGTTTTATGATGCAATTAAAGTTGTTAGGATACGAGGGAAGGCAATGAAGCAGGCAGGAATAGAAAAACCCGGTACTATGGCTGCAATTATTGGAATGGATGCTGATAAAGTCGATAAGCTTTGTAAGCAAGCAGAGTCAGAAGGAATTGTTAATTGTGCGAATTTTAATTCTCCCGGTCAGGTTGTAATTTCTGGTTCGGTGGATGGTGTGCGCAAAGCAATGGAATTATGTAAGGCAGGTGGTGCTAAATTGGTTAAAGAACTTATTGTAAGCGGTGCATTTCATTCACCCTTAATGTCTTCAGCAAAAGATAAATTAAAAACTGCTTTGGACGGAACACATTTTTATGATTCAAGATTTCCTGTTTATGCAAATGTAACAGCTAAATTTGTAACTTCTAAAGATGAAACAAAAAATCTTTTATACGAGCAGGTTACATCGCCAGTAAGATGGGAAGAAACAATTATTAACATGATTGCAGATGGTTATGATGAATTTTTCGAAATAGGACCTGGAAAAGTACTTACCGGGCTTCTTAAAAGAATCAATCCTGATGTAAATTGTATATCTATTGATAAATATGCTGATGTGGAGAAATACTTTTAATGGCTGAAACTGAAGAAAACTTCACCAAAAATTTTACTAAAAAGATTAATGGTCTATTCATCGATCCCAAAATTTTTACTTTTAAATTTAGCTGCAAATGCAGCGGTGAATGCTGCCATTATGGTGTTTACACAGATTTAAAAGAGCACGATAATATTCTTGAATTAAAAGATAGAATATTACCATTTTTTGACGAGACACAATCTAAAGATATTACAAAATGGTTCGAAAAGCCGGAAGAGGATGAAGATTTTGAATCGGGCGTTGCTGTGGGTACGGAAGTAATAAACGGGAAATGTACTTTTTTAGATAAAAACGGATTGTGTGCTTTGCAAAGATTGGCTAATTTCGATGGTGTGAATAAATGGGAATATAAACCATTATATTGCACATTATTTCCGTTAACCATTTATGAAGACGCACTTACAATAGATGATGAACATATTGCTCGGCTTAAAACCTGTAAGGTTAATGCGGATGTGGAAACATCAATTTTTGATGCTTGCAAAGAAGAATTACTTTACTTTTTAGGCCAAGATAGTTATAACGAATTAGAACAATATGCAAAGGAATATTTAGCGGAAATTAAAATTGGAGAAAGAGAAAATGCTGGAAAATAAAAGAGCAATTGTTACGGGCGGTTCCAGGGGAATTGGCAGAGCTATTGTAAAATATCTTGCCGAAAAAAATTGCTCGAAAATTCTTCTTTCTGATATTGCTTTTGAAAGCGAGCCCGAAGAATGTGCAAAAAAAATAAAATCTGAAATAAAAAAAACTAATGTGGAAATTTTTGCGTTTAAAGCCGATGCTTCTTCATTTGAAGATGCACAGGCAACTGTTGATGAAGCTCTAAATAAAATGGGCGGAATAGATATTCTTGTAAACAATGCGGGAATTACGCGCGATAATCTTCTACTCCGAATGAGTGAAAAAGAATTTGATGATGTACTTGCAATCAACCTTAAAAGCGTATTTAATTATACAAAGGCAGCTATTCGCCCTATGATTAAACAACGATCCGGTAGAATAATAAATATGGCTTCGGTGGTGGGGCTTATCGGGAACGCAGGGCAGGCTAATTATGTGGCATCAAAAGCAGGTGTGATTGGCTTTACTAAAGCAATGGCAAGAGAACTTGCTTCACGGAATGTTACCGTTAATGCTATAGCACCGGGCTTTATTCAAACTGCCATGACTGATAAACTTACCGACGAGCAAAAGGAGCCTTTGTTAAAAACCATTCCATTGGGCAGAATGGGGCAGCCGGAAGATATTGCTAAAGTTGTGGTGTTTTTAAGCAGTTCACTGGCAGATTATATTACCGGACAAGTTATTGCAGTTGATGGCGGGATGACAATGTAAATTTGTCTATTGCATAGCATTTTTATTAAATTTAGCAAAATTAAATTTTCAATTAATATATTTCATTATTACTAACAATAAAAAGGAAAAAGTATGAACACCGAAGCAAAAGTAAAAGAGATCATAATTGATAAACTTGGTGTCGAAGAATCTCAAATAACACCTGAAGCTTCTTTCACAAATGATTTGGGTGCCGATTCATTGGATATAGTAGAATTAGTTATGGGATTTGAAAGTGCTTTCCAAATTTCTATTCCTGATGAAGATGCTGAAAAAATTGGTACTGTTGGCGATGCAGTTAAATATCTGAATGAAAAAGTAGGCGAAGGATAATATCACTGAAAATTTCCTTTTAATATGAATAAGCGGAGAGTTGTTATTACCGGTATGGGTGCAATTACCCCAATCGGTATAGGGCTGCAGGAATTCTGGCAGGGTCTGATGGAAGGCAGAAATGGGGTTGAACTCATTACTAAATTCGATACTTCCAAATTTGAAACAAAATTTGCTGCGGAAGTAAAGAACTTTGATCCTTTAAAATACCTTGATAGAAAAGCTATTAATCGTTTAGATGAGTACGCCCAGTTCGCTATCGGCTCAGCTACTATGGCAATCGAGGATTCAGGGTTGGACTTAGAAAAAGTAGACCTTGAGCGCTTTGGAGTTGTATTTGGAAGTGGCATCGGTGGTATCAAAACTTTAAGAGATCAGCATTTTGCCTACTTCGAATCAGGCACTCCAAAAAAAATCAGTCCATTCTTTGTTACAAGGATGATCTCGGATATTGCTGCCGGGCAAATTTCAATTAGGTTTGGATTAAAAGGACCTAACTATGCAACAACTTCTGCTTGTGCTACTTCTTCCCACGCTATTGCAGATGCTTTTATATTAATACAAAGAGGCAGCGCTGATTTTATGATTTCCGGCGGTTCCGAATCTGCTATTCAGGAAATGTCAGTCGGTGGTTTTAACGCTATGAAAGCACTTTCTACCTGGAACGATAGATTCAAAGAAGCATCAAGACCATTTGATGCTGATAGAAATGGTTTTGTTTTAGGTGAAGGTTCGGCTTCACTTGTGTTGGAAGAGTATGAACACGCCAAAGCACGAGGAGCGACTATTTATGCGGAAATTGCCGGCATCGGTTTAACAGGCGATGCATATCATGTTACTGCACCGGCACCCGGTGGTGAAGGAGCTGTAAGGTCGATGAAAGAAGCTATCCGCGATGCAGAACTAAAACCTGAAGATGTTGATTATATTAATGCGCATGGAACATCAACACCGTACAACGATATAAACGAAACCATGGCGATTAAAACTGTTTTTAATAATCATGCATACGATTTGGTTGTTAGTTCTACTAAATCTATGACAGGCCATCTTTTGGGAGGTGCAGGCGCAGTTGAATCGATTGCGACTGTTTTAGCATTAAAAAATAATAAAATCCCGCCTACAATTAATCTTACAAATCCCGATCCTGAGTGTGATCTTAATTATAGCCCACTCAAACCAACTGATAAAAAAATAAGAGCAGCAATAAATAACGCTTTTGGTTTTGGTGGGCACAACGCTTCTATTCTTTTCAAAAAAGTTGAGGATTGATCTTGAGTCGTTTCTTTTCCTGGTTCAGAAATTCTTCATCATTTAGAAAGTTAAGAAATATTAATTCATCAGAAGCATTAGGATCAAATTCTGAAAAATTCAGGGCATTAGGAAAATTATTAGGCGTATCCATCGAAAACAAATCATTCTACATTCAGGCACTCACACACCGTTCTTATTTAGAATCGAATGACCATAGAGGAATATCAAACGAACGGCTCGAATTTCTTGGGGATTCTGTTTTAAGTTTAGTTGTTGCTCAATTTTTGTTCGAAAATTTTCCCGAAGAAGACGAAGGGTTTCTAACTAAAATCAGGGCAAAATTTGTAAACAGAAATTCTTTGAGTAATACAGCCGAAAAAATAGGCATTGCTGATTTTATCTTTATAGGTGATAATCTTTCCCGTACTTTTGTGAACAACTCCAAAACAGTTCTGGCAGATACGCTGGAAGCATTGATCGGGGCAATATTTCTTGACCATGGGATTGAAGAATGTCGCAATTTCATTTTTAAATATTTGATCAAACCAAATATAAAAGACGATGACTATCTCGTCGATGAAAATTATAAAAGCCAACTTCTTGAGTACACACAGGCAAATAAAATTCCGTCTCCATTGTACGAAGTTATAAAAGAAGAAGGACCGCAGCATGAACGTGTTTTTACAGTTCGAGTTTCTGTTTCTGAAAATGAAGTGGGTATTGGTAAAGGAATGAATAAAAAAACTGCAGAACAAAATGCCGCCCGAATTACACTTAAAAAAATTCTAACCTTGGATTGAGTTACTGATAAATAACAGGAAAAATATTTTTACCGATTTCTTTCTGTTTATTTAACTTCATTTTTGATAATTGATTAAATTTATATTTTAAAATTAAAAATGGTTTTACTTATTTAATTTAACTTGTAATAAAACCGAACTTAAGAGATATATATATATGAGAAATTTAGAACATCCCGATAAATTCGTAAACCGCCATATTGGTCCGCGCAATCTTCAGTTGGAAGAGATGGCAAGAATCTGCGGTGTAAAATCATTAGATGAATTAATTGATGAAACAATCCCTGCCAATATCCTACTCAATAAAAAACTTGGTTTGGAGCCTGCAGTTACCGAAAATACATTTATTAAAAATCTTCAGAAAATCGCATCACAGAACAAGGTATTCAAATCTTACATAGGAATGGGATATCATCCCGTAATTTTACCTTCGGTTATAAAAAGAAATATTTTTGAAAATCCCGGATGGTACACGCAGTACACGCCTTATCAGGCTGAAATTGCACAAGGAAGATTGGAAGCATTACTAATTTTCCAAACAGTAGTATCAGATCTTACGGCAATGGATATTGCCAATGCTTCGCTTTTAGATGAGGGAACTGCTGCTGCCGAAGCAATGTTAATGTTTCATTCATTACGACCGAAAAATAAAAAGGAAGCAAATGTATTTTTTGTTTCTGAAGAATGTTTTCCTCAAACAATTGATGTACTTAAATCGAGAGCAAATTCGCGGGGAATAGAACTAAAAATTGGTGATTTCAAAACTGAAAAACTATCCGATGACATGTTCGGTGTTTTTGTTCAGTATCCCGCAGGTAATGGTGAGATAAGAGATTATTCTGAGTTATTTAAAAAAGCTGGTGAGAAAAAAATATTTAATGTTGTTGCAGCAGATTTGCTAAGTCTTACTTTACTTAAACCCCCGGGAGAGTTTGGTGCTGATGCAGTTGTTGGAACTTCACAAAGATTCGGTGTTCCTATGGGTTTTGGCGGTCCTCATGCAGCGTTTTTTGCAACCAAAGAAATCTACAGAAGAAATATACCGGGAAGAATCATAGGTATTTCAGTTGATACGGAAGGAAATCAGGCTTATCGCATGGCTCTTCAAACAAGAGAACAGCATATAAGAAGAGAAAAAGCTACAAGCAATATTTGTACAGCACAAGCACTGCTTGCAATAATTGCAGGAATGTATGCTGTTTATCATGGTCCGGATGGATTAAAAGATATTGCACGCCGTATAAGAACATTTGCTTGGATTTTGGACGCTTCGCTTAAAGATTTCGGTTATAAACAACTGAACAAAAACTTCTTCGATACATTATTAATTGAAGATACAAACGAACGATTTGATGCAATAAAAATTGAAGCTGTAAAAAGAGAGATCAATTTAAGATATATTGAAAACAACAAAATCGGAATATCCATTAACGAAACTACTGAGGTAGAAGATCTAAAAGAACTGATCGAACTTTTTGCTGTTGTATCGAATAACAAAGTTCCTGATGATCATCTTCAAATATTATTGAAAAAAGCAGGGGCAGATTATCCTGATTTTCTATCACGAACAAGTGATTTTCTTACTCACGAATCATATAACAGTTATCAATCAGAAACAGAAATGTTAAGATTTTTAAAAAAGCTGGAAAACAGGGATATGTCTTTAGCTCACTCGATGACTCCACTTGGTTCATGCACAATGAAACTAAACGGAACTACTGAAATGCTTGGAATTTCCTGGCCCCAGTTTTCTGATATCCATCCATTTGCACCTGCTGATCAGTCGAAAGGTTATCAACAGATAATAAATGAACTTGAATTTGATCTTGCTGAAATAACCGGTTTACCGGCAGTTTCACTTCAACCGAATTCGGGTGCACAGGGAGAGTTCACAGGTTTAATGGTTATTAGAGAGTACCATCATAGTAAAGGTGAAAAAGATAGGAACGTTGTTTTAATTCCATCATCAGCACATGGAACGAATCCCGCAAGCGCTATTATGGCAGGAATGAAAGTCGTTGTTATTAAGTGTGATGAGCAGGGGAACATTGATGTTGACGATCTTAAAAACAAAGCAAAGCAGTTTAAGGATAATTTATCTGCGCTTATGGTAACTTATCCATCAACGCATGGTGTGTTTGAAGAAAAAATAATTGAAATTTGCGAGATTATTCACCATAACGGTGGACAGGTGTATATGGATGGCGCTAATATGAATGCGCAGGTTGGATTAACCAATCCCGCTATAATTGGTGCTGATGTTTGCCATCTTAACTTGCATAAAACTTTTGCAATACCGCATGGCGGCGGTGGACCGGGAATGGGACCGATCTGTGCTGCCGGGCATCTGGCTCCATTTTTACCCACACATTATTTTGCTAAAGTTGGTGGTGATAAAGGAATTGCTTCAGTTTCATCTGCACCGTGGGGAAGTGCAAGTGTATTGATCATTTCATACGCCTACATAAAATTAATGGGACCTGAGGGACTAACCAAAGCAACTGAAACAGCAATTGCAAATGCAAACTATATTCTTAACAGATTACAAAAATATTACAAAGTCTTATACACTGGTTTGAACAACAGAGTTGCACACGAACTAATCTTTGATATGAGAGAGTTTAAACAATCAGCTCAAATTGAAGTTGAAGATATTGCTAAACGATTAATTGATTATGGATTTCATGCACCTACGGTTTCTTTTCCTGTACCGGGTACGATGATGGTTGAACCGACAGAAAGTGAATCGAAAGAAGAGATAGATAGATTTTGCGATACCCTAATTTCAATCAGGAATGAAATAAAAAAAATTGAAGAAGGTGAAGAGGATCTTAAAGATAACCTATTAAAAAATGCACCTCATACTTTACAGGTTTTAACAGCAAATGAGTGGAAGCATAGGTATTCAAGAGAGACTGCTGCTTATCCTCTTCCTTTTACAAAAGAAAAGAAATTCTGGCCTGCGGTCGGAAGGATTGACAGTGCATACGGTGACAGGAATCTTGTCTGTTCTTGCGTTCCGGTTTCTGATTATGAAGAAGAAACGTTGGTAAATCAGCAGAATCGAAAAACTGATTAAGACTGTATTTACCGTATAAAAAATTTGTACTTTAACTTTTTGGTTAATCTGTTTAAATACATCTTAATATTTTTTCACTTCGTTTAGATGATTTACCTAACACCGGATTGGAATGATAAAAAACATATTTTTCATCTTTATACCACTTTGCCTAACCATCTTAGTTAAAGCTGAAGGCGGTGATACACTTTTTTATAAAGGTGATTATTCTGTAATTATTGATTCCATAGTCATAAAAGGTAACGATCAAACAGAAGATTTTATCATACTAAGAGAATTAACAGTTGCGCTGGGAGATACTCTTAATCCAGTGCTTGCCGAATACAATAGGGAAAGAGTTTACAGTCTTAATATTTTCAACGAAGTAATTCTACATCCATTCGAATTAAACAATATTAACTATCTTTTAATTACAATTGAAGAGAGCTGGTACATTTACCCGCTTCCTTTTGTTACTTTGAAAGATAGAGACTGGAGTAAAATTTCTTACGGTGTTGCTGTAAAGATCGCAAACTTCAGAGGAAGGAATGAAACATTAAGGGGCAGGTTAGCATTAGGGTACGATCCTTCACTTACCTTTTCCTATTTTAATCCAAATCTTACACGTAACCTCGATTTATTCTCAAACTTCGAAATAGGTTTGTCAAATGTAAATAACAAAAGTGTAACTGCAGAAGAATTAGCGGGAGAAGATTTTGAACACAAGTTTTATTTTTCCAAACTTACTTTCGGTAAACGTTTTGGATTATTTCACCGTTTTGCCATTACTGCGGGGTACGATTATATTGAGACTCCTTTTTTCATCGAAGGTGTTTCTGCTTCCAATGAGAGAATAGATAGAACTGTAATACTCGGAGCAAGTTATAACTACGATACGAGGGATTTGCGACAGTATGCCTCAAACGGTTTATTTGCATTTGCGAGTTTCGAGTTAAAGGGTATGGGTATTAACGATATCAATTACCGGATTGCTTATTTTGATTATAGAGAATACAGACCAGTAATCAGTAGTCTTGTTCTTAAATGGCATCTTGCTTCACGCTTAACCAATGGCAAAGTTCCTTACTACGATTATTCCTATCTCGGACTCGGACAAAGAATAAGAGGACATTGGGATGAACAACAGGAGGGCAACGACTTATTTATTGGTTCACTGGAAATGGATTACTGGATTTTAAATGATTACCGGCTCAACCTTTATTGGATTCCTCTTTTGCCTAATTCACTTCTTTCTTACCGTGTGGGTCTCGTTTGGGAATTATTTGTTGATACCGGCACAACACGATTAAACGGTGAACCACTCGCACTTAATCAGTTCAGCACAGGATACGGCACGGGAGTTTCAATACTTCTATTACCATATTTTACTATGCGGATTGAATATGCCATTAATGAACAATTTGAAGGACAATGGATTTTTGATATTAACGCCTCTTTCTAAAATAGAACTATATTATTCTTCTAAGGAACATATCTCCAATGAGATTATCTCAATAACCGGGGATGAATTTAAGCACGCTGTGAAAGTAATGCGTAACAATGTCGGTGATACATTATACATTACTGATGGTGTTGGCTCAATATTCAAAACTGAAATATCATCTATAAAAAAGAATAAAGTTTCTGCAAGAATAATTGAAACTATAGAAACAAAAAACAAATTTGAAAATATTTTCTTCTGCATTCCAAAGCTAAAAAATCCGGATAGGTTTAAATTTGCATTAGAAAAATGCGTTGAACTTGGCATTACAAATTTTGTTATCTTCGAATCAAAAAGAACGATTGCAAAAGGATCAAATATTAAAAGGTGGGAAAAGATTGCACTCGCAGCAATGAAGCAATCGTTAAGGGTATACTTACCAAAAATTAAATTAATAAAAAATTTATCAGACATTGCAGAATCAAACGCGGAAAAAATTATATTTGAACAAAACGCAGAAAGAAAATTCCAATTTGAGTTTGTGATGGATAAAAAATACTACCTCATCTTTGGACCTGAGGGTGGTTTGATGGAAAATGAAATTAAACTTTTCGATACTGATTTAATTTATTCACTTTCCGATCATCGTTTAAGAAGCGAAACCGCAATTGTTAAAGTGGCTTCCCTAATTTAATTCTCTTTAAAAAAAACAACCCAGTGCCGGGGAGGCACTGGGTGCGATCCTTTTGTATCAAAGGGCAGGGGAGAACCCTCTGATAGGATCAATACTGTTAAAAGGGATAGCGTAAAATAATACGATAGTTACAATAAGTCAAATAATAATTAGGGAAAAATTTGTATCTTCTGCATTTTATGTGTGTTTGAACAAATAATCATTGTTTTGTTAGAGCCCACCAGTCGTCACGAATTATATCATATTTCATTTTTTGCTTGTCATCGAGTAAATTCTCAATTTTTGCATCAGCAATTTTTCTTACTTTTTCTACTATCGAACCATTTCCGGATATATTCCCTAACCCTTTAAAATATTCAATTAAAATATTTTTTACTTCTTCTTCCTGATTCTTTGTGAGCAGTAGCTTTTTTACAAGTTTGGTGGTCATCTCATTTACCTTTGCATCGCCATTATCCTGCAAAGTACTTTCCGCAGAGATTAAAATTGTTGTGCTTATTAAAATTATAAAAGTCAGGCCTAAAATTTTTAACGAAGATCCTTTTTTATTCAGTTTCATAGTATTCTCACTTTGTTAAAAATACATACTTATTAAAAGTAACACGAGATTAACTATAATACAATGCAAACAACATTAATTAAACAAATAACTGCAAATTCTGTTCCCAATTTAATTTATTGATAAGAATAATTTATATTGGCATTCATTCAATTAAAAAATAGTGTTTCCGTGCCCAATTACGAACAATCCGCAAAAATATTATTAGAAAATCATCTTAAAAAGATAAGAAAATCAGGGCTTCAAACAACCGAACTGCAAAAAGCTCAATATAATTTTCAGGCAGGTATTAAAGGTCCGAATGGAAGCATAAAATTGCTTGTTTTTTTTAGCAAAAAAGGAAACAAGGTGGTTCTTCAAGGGAATAAAGAACTTCAATTATATCAAAAAGTTTATACGCTTATATTTGGCGAGAGTTTATTTAGTAATGTTAAAACAACTATAACTGAACCGGAAATTTATATTGGAACAGATGAATCAGGTAAAGGTGATTATTTCGGCCCACTCGTAATTGCTGCTGTATTTACTAATCCTTCAATTTCAAAAAAGCTAAAAGAAATTGGTGTAAGAGATAGTAAAGAACTAACCGATCAATCAATTTCAATAATTGCAGCTAATATTAAAAAACTTGAAGGTTGTGTCTTCAATGTGATAGTAATTAGTCCTGAGAAGTATAATATTTTGTATGATAAAATGGGAAATCTTAATAAGTTGTTAGGATGGGCGCACGCAAAAGCGATTGAAAATGTATTAGTTGTTAAAATTGCACCTGAAGCAATTAGTGATAAATTTGGAAATGAAAAATATATTCATAGCTCACTGCAGGAAAAAGGCAAAGAAATAAAACTTCATCAAGTAACTAAAGCAGAAAAATTTACAGCAGTTGCTGCTGCATCTATTCTTGCGAGGGATTCGTTTACCAAATGGTTTTACAGGGTGAAGAAACAAATGAATATTCAACTGCCTAAAGGTGCTTCTCAGAAAGTGGAGGAGAAGGCAAAGTATATTAAGAAGCAGCTTGGCGATGAAGTACTAGGTAAGTTGGTGAAACTTCATTTTAAAACAACAAAAAAATTATAAAAATAAATTTTACAGGGTGAAAAAATGGCTAATAATTCAGAAGTTAGAAAGATCGGAATACTTACGGGAGGTGGTGACTGCCCGGGATTGAATGCTGTTATACGCGGCGTTACAAAACCTGCACAGGATTACGGAATGACTGTATTCGGTATTCAGGACGGCTTTGAAGGTTTTGTTGAAGGTAAGGCTAAGGAATTACGAAATGAAGATGTTTCAGGAATTTTAAACATGGGCGGTACAATACTTGGTTCTTCCAACAAAGGAGATCCTTTCCATTGGCCTGTAGAAAGGAATGGTAAGATTGAAATAGTTGATAAGTCTGAAGATGTACTTAGGAATTATAAAGCCTGGGACCTTGATGCCTTAATTGCAATTGGCGGAGATGGAACAATGCACATAAGTAATAAATTAAGTAAGATGGGATTAAATGTTATCGGAGTGCCTAAGACAATCGATAATGATTTAGAAGCAACTGATTTAACCTTTGGTCACGATTCTGCTGTATATGTAGTTTCAATGGCTTTGGATAGGTTACATACAACAGCATCGTCACATCACAGGGTTATTGTTGTAGAAGTTATGGGAAGGTACGCTGGATGGATTGCATTACATGGCGGATTAGCAGGAGGTGCCGATATTATTCTACTACCTGAAGTTCCATTTTCGTGGGAGAAGGTATTCGGAAAAATTCATAAAAGAGAATTGAAGGGTAAAAGATTCAGTTTGGTTTGTGCAGCAGAAGGTGCAATACCTTTAGGTGGCGAGATTGTTACCAAAGGTATGGATGTAAAAAAAACTGATCCAATACAACTTGGTGGAATTGGAAAAGTAGTTGCTGATGAGATTGAAAAAAATACAGGAAGGGAAACAAGAGTAACAGTGCTTGGTCATCTTCAACGCGGCGGCAGCCCTACACCATTTGATAGAATACTCGCTACAAAATTTGGTGCATTTGC
>JBATTD010000745.1:0-1572 GCA_049670345.1 Ignavibacteriaceae bacterium | reverse complement strand
GTTCAGTTATATGATTTATGCTAATGGATATTCTTACGTCAGAGTATCTGAAAGGTATGAGGGATATGCAGATGTAATTCCGACAAGACCTCCACCTCTACCCGGATTACCAAACTCTTTTGAAGGTGATGAATTTCTGATTAACCAGGGAAAAATTGATGCATTACTTTCCGAAGTAACGGTAGGGTTTGGGTACGCTAAAAAGATATCCGATAATGTTGGAATTGGTTTTACTTTATTAGGTGCTTACAGAGATCAAACAAAAGTAAGATATGAATCTTATGCAGCTTTTGATACAACTTATCAACGTTCTGCAACTTCAGAAGTTTATATTGATATAGATTATTGGGCAGTTAGATTTTCGGGGAAGTTCGGTATTGCAGCAGAGTGGGAGAAAATAAAATTGGGGTTAACAATCACAACACCAAGTATTGCAATAAAAAAGGCAAGCGGTGGAACCGATTACGCGAGTCTGACTTCCAATAACGTTTTAGTTGACACCACAACTGGAACTACAATCGATATACTTGCATCAGACAGGCAGGAAGGTTTGCCTGTAAATTATAAATCACCATTCTCAATAGCAGCAGGTATTGAATACATCTTTTCAGAAGATACAAAAATTCATTTTGCCTGCGAATGGTTTACACCATTATCTACCTATGTTGTTATGCAGCCGGAAAGTGATGATTTTATTCGAAATGGTTCAGGAATTATAAAACCAGTTGATAGTGCTGAACTGCTAAAGGTTTATGATGCAATGCAAAGTGTTTTTAATGTAGGCTTAGCTGTTGAACAAACGCTTAACGATAAAATTACAGGATACGTAGCTTTCAGAACAGATTTCAGCAATGCGAATTATGGAGATATTAATGGTTTGGCAGTTGGCTTTACAGACTGGAATAATTATCATCTTACAGTTGGAGGTTCAACAAATTTTAATAATACATTTATTGGAATAGGTTTCGAGTACAGTCACGGAGAAAGATCAGATTTCCCCCAATTATTTAATTTTCCAACGGGATCGATTGAACCAGGCGATATAGCAATATTAAGCCAACGAGGTACAAGCAGGGTAATTTATAATAACTTTAATTTATTCTTTGGTGTAACGCAGTTATTGTAAAAAGAATTCTACGGAATGACGATTGTGTTGCTTCAGTTAGTTATTTAAAATATATTTTGAACTGAAATTGTAAACAGATATACTTAATATTCATTATATGCTTTCACGTTTTAATATATTTTTATTTATCCTCTTTATCCAATCTCCAATTTTCTCACAATCTCCTTATTCACTCGAAGCTGGAAGAGAGGTAGCAATATTTGGAGGAGGAATTCTATTAGGTGTAGTTGATCTTAAACTAATTGAAAACACCGATACGATTTCTATTCAAGAACTCAGAGCACTTTCACGTAAAAATATAAACTCATTCGATAGAGGAGCTACATATAACTGGTCTCCACAGGCAGCAGATTGGAGCGATATTCTTTTAATTACTTCAATTGCATCACCGTTGTTGTTATTTACTTCTTCAGCAGTACGAGACGATGCAGGGACTTATTTAACTA
>JBATTD010000744.1:0-1619 GCA_049670345.1 Ignavibacteriaceae bacterium | reverse complement strand
GAGTAACGATATTCCTATACGTTTCTCTCAAGGTGTAGATTAGTTTAGGCAGTAAAAATTTTTCTGCCCACTACATTCTCTTCAGTTGAAGAAAAACAATCTGATAAACATTATATAATATCGTGCTAATTTCTAAAAATTATAATATAAATGAGATATCTGGCCATATGCTGCGATATCTGGTTAACAATTGTATGTAACTGGATTGAGTATTCTAATAAAAAAACTACTCGTTACAACAAACGATTTCTGAAAGAACTAATGAGAATAGTAGTTTGATATAGGATAGAATATGTTATCATAAGAAACCCACGCCTATGTTATTAAGCAGGGGTTGGGGAAATGAATTAAGTTGTTGGATCATGAAATGTATAAAAATGTTTTATAAAGAAAATCACTTTAACTGTTTTAACTTCTCTATAGCATTTTTGTTCTCAGGATTAAGCTCGATAGATTTATTATAATTTTTAATTGCTAATTCTTTTTTTCCACTTACCATATAGGCCTCACCCAAACTATCATATGTATTTGCTGATTCAGGATATGCTAACACATTAAGTTTGAATAGCTCTATTGCTTCTTGCACGTTACCCGCTTGTAAGTTTTCATACCCTAAAATATTCATTCTTTCTTCACTAAAAGGAAGCCATTCATTATCTTCATTGCGTTTCTTATAAAACAAATCAACTGCTTCTGCAACGCCTTTTGTATTTAGCACCTGGAAAAACTCAGCCCCACTTAAAAAAATTAATACTTGATTGTTGAATATTGTAGGTTGTTCTAACGGTACTAGATGTCCTGCATTCCGAATAATCAATTTTTGAGCAGATGGGATACCTGATTCAATAGCACCTGCATGGACAAAGACATCAGGAATATCATATTCCCCGACAACTATCAATGTAGGAACCTTTATTTTGTTTAATATCCCTATGGCAGGTTTTTCCGGTTGCTCTGCCAATTGATTTTTTGAAAAATCGATATTCTGAGGGTAATCTTGCATAAGTTTCCAAAGATTATCTTTTACCTCCTTATTCTGTGGAGCTATTTCATATGGATCTTCTTTCACAAAGTATCGTAAAAGTTTATCCGGGTTAGCATAGTCTGAAGCTTCTAAACGTCCCCCTCTCGTCCACATATGATCTGAATAGCCAAAACCGCTAACCACTGCACCCACTACTATCAATGTTGATACTTTATCAGGGTATTTAAGCGTAAAATCAATAGCTAATCCACCCCCTGCAGACATACCGATTAGAATAGCTTTCTCTATTTTTAAGAATGTGAAAACCTGGTGAAGATCTTCAATATTGGAATAAGTTTTATCTGGCTTTGGTGAACGTCCGTAACCCCGACGATCATAACGGACAACCCGAAATTTTTCAGCGAATATTGAAAACTGATTATCCCATACTTCCCCATGCACCAAGCCGTCATGAATAAATAATATAGTTTCATCCCCTTGCCCGTATGTTTCATAATATAATTCACCCCCATTCACACTTATGTAACCCGAGACCATCGAATTCTCCTGGCTGACACTTACATTTGTAATTAAAAATGTTAAAACTAAAATATTAAAATATAATTTTCTCATTTTACACTCCTACGTTCTAGTG
>JBATTD010000743.1:0-1678 GCA_049670345.1 Ignavibacteriaceae bacterium | reverse complement strand
GGATAATAGCTAAGCCAAGCATTAATACATTCAGGTTCATAAATAAAATGTCCGCATCTGGAACTGGTGTCGGATCTTTAAAATATCTTATCGTTGAATCAAAAATAACACTCTTAATTGCAGCGCTTAATCCCCTTAATAAAAAAAAGAAAATAATAAGAAGTGCCGGTACGGAAAGCATATTTATAAACCACCAGCGATTCATTTTTTCAGTTTGTAAGTATTGAAAGCAATATCGGAAAAATTGAATTCCGATTATTACCAAAAATAAATTCGTGATAAAAAACTCAATAGGTGATTTAACCAATCCCCATGCAAAAGTTGATGAGAAATTTGCAGGATTGGCTATTGAACCCGATAGAAACATTGAAGGAAAATCAACAATGAAGATTAATAATCTGAAAGCAGTTAAATATATAACAAGAAAAAGGAACCTAAGCGGTTTATATTTTATTCTTAAAAACTCTTTTCTAAAACTTAGCCCGATAAAAATACATACGAGAACAACCAAAGCAGATTGCATCTTAGTTGTTATATTACGAATGCTGTTTATCGTAACATTCAGCGATGGTTTATAAAAACTTATCTGCCCAATTGTAGTTCCTCTATAGTTAACAACCGGGAATGAGTAAATCCTTCCATCTCTTTTCGGTGGAGCAAATGGATCATAATCAATAATAAATCCGGTTAAGAATTTCTCTGAAATCTCTTTTGAAAAACTTTCGTCAGAATAATATTCATTCTGAAGTGTGTAATGTTTCTCTATTTTTTCACTGACAATTAAATAAAATATATCATTCTGAATAAGAACCGTATCAACAATAGTCAGATATGTTAGTAAGCCGCCGCTATAAAAGTATGTTTCACCCAGTGGATATGCTAAAGGAAATATTTCTTCCTGTGGTATTGCTATATTTTCATTCCAGGCAATCAGTTTCCCGTTTGGCGCAATAACCTCTAATGAATAGTTTTTCTTTTCTGCATTGTTTACCAGCTCAATTAATTCTTTGTATTGATAAGATTTTGATTTGAAAGTTTCGGAGAGACTCCTTTTAAGCCAATTTTTAGTTTCTAATAATTTTAATTCTTTCTTACCAAATAATGTCTTTACGGATTTTTCAATCTCCGCAACCTGATAAGCTAACTCTGAATCCCAACTGCTTCTTTGCTGGTTGATTACTAATGGTGTGAGAATTCCCGAAATGATGATTAAAATTAAAATAAAAAAGACGACAGTAAAATATTTCTTATCGCCTTTCAATTTTTCAAAAATTTTTTTAACCATTGATCAATTTATTGAGATTTGGGTTATTTTCCATGATTTACCAGTCAGCTTCATAGTAAGATACACCTTTGCTTCGGATCGATTACCTTTGTGTTCATAATAATAAGTTCCTTTCGCAAAGGGTGTAATTGTGTTAAAGTTAAAGCTATCAAACTTAAATGAAATGACCTTATATTCATTGATGAAATTTTCCAAAACATAGTATGCCTGGTTAGCACTATAATAACCGGAGACTCCGTTAAGAAAACTTAGATATATTTGTGAAGATAAATGCTGAGAAATGTCGGATAATTTTGTTTTAGAAATTCCCATTTCGATTTCTTCCAGAATTTCGTATGCCATTGTATTCTGTGAGTTGGACTTTAAATCATTCTTGATAGGATATTCTTGTGC
>JBATTD010000742.1:0-10113 GCA_049670345.1 Ignavibacteriaceae bacterium | reverse complement strand
GTTTAATAAGATTGAACGCCACACAAATTTTATGGGGCGCAATATTATTATCAACAATTAACTTTTTAATCTCTTTGGCAATCAGCGAAATTTCATTCTCTCTGTTAAAAGCGGTTATCTCAGTTATCTGTGATTTAAAGTGAACGGTTTTATTTGTTTTTCTAATGCTGAATAAATTTTGCTTTACATTTTCTATAAACCTTGTTTGTTCAACTATTGAAATATCATTAATTACTCTAAATCCTTTTTCTTCCAATTTATTATAGCAGCTATCCAGATGAGAAAAGATTACAGGATTGTATTTGTAATAATCGAAATTAAGATAAAGATCAACATTATTAATTTCGGCAGATGAATTAATTATCTCTATCTCAGGAATTGTAAACTCATCAAATCCATTTATAATTATGGTATTAACATCCGGGAAGTATTCTAAAAATCTTTTTGAAAAACTTTTGCCATTGAGATTTAGTAACTCATTGTAAACATCACCGATTTCCATTGCACCAAGCTCATCAAATTTACTTTGATATCTATTATAAATATTAGAAATGTCTTCCGCTTTATTTTTTTCAGAACCGGAAAGTTTTATTGATTCTTTCATCAGTAATTCAGGTGTTAATCTGTGCCGCTTATATTCCGATATGACATTTTTAACTCTCTCAAGTGTGCCGAATGGAATTTCATCACGGTAATTAGAAAAATATTTTAATTTGGTTTCCTGAAAACTCTGCTTTAATAAAACGATTGCGGCTTCGTCGCTTATTAATCCGGTGCGCCCTTCAAATCCCATTAATAGTTTAACGGCAAATGTGCCAATGGTTTCAAGGTTTATGCCTTCTGCTACTTTGTTGGGAGATGCGGAGATCAGCTCTCTTTTTAGAGAACGAATTTTGCGATTTGTGGGAACTATAAAAAGTATTTCGCTTAATATGCCGGATTGAATTTTTGACTCTACAAGTAGATCGAGATTTATTTCATTTATATCACATTTAGTTAGTATCATCTTTACTTTGTAGTACCCATTAAAAGATCTCTGTAAGATTTTCTTATCTGTTTCGATTCGTCCACTTTTAATAAACTTATAATTTTTGCGAATCTATTTTTTGCATCAGCTTTACCATTGATTACAAGCGTTTCAAGTTCTAAAAATTTGCCGAGAAATTTTACAGTGTCAAGATGAATTCGTGTGCCATCGTAATAAAAAAGTTCTCGCTTCTTCTTAACTATAACTTCCACATCGAACAAGTTGCTAAAAAACTTTTCACCTTTGCCATTAGTAAATTTCAACACCTCAAAATCGGACCACCGGTTTTTATCATTTTCATTTCTGTTGTAAAAAATCAAACTTTCATTCCCGTTTTCAATGCGCAATTTTAGTAATCCGTTGGGAATAGAATAATACACATCTTTCTGGTTTAAAATTCCCTTACTCTCTGCATCAATTTGTAAAAGAATTTTCTTTAACGATTGATGAGATGCTATCACGATTTTTAATTCTAAGTTTGTCGGCATTAATCAACTTCCCTTTTCGTAAATTTGTAAAACTTCTCTACCCTTACGCGGTTTGATTGTATCCTTTTCTATTGTCGAAGATTTTAATTTTAGAAATTTTGAAAAAATTGATTCTGTTTCTTCCAAATTTATTCCAAACGGAGGTCCGCCTTTCCTCTCTTCAACAGGAAACCATAGCGCAATAAATACCCCGCTACATTTTAATAATGTATTTATCAATTTCGCATATTCCTCTCTTCTATCAGGATTGATTGCACAATAAGTTACATAGTCATAGACCGCATCAAAACCGGAGGAATTATTTGCTTCAAACTTGAAAAAATTATTCTGGATAAAATCAACATTTACTTTTTCCTTTTTCGCCAATTTCTTTGCAAAGCCAACAGCCGAAGCAGAAAAATCCACACCAGTTACTTCATATCCTGCTTTTGCCGCTTCAATCGCATCATATCCATAACCTGAACCCAAAATTAATAACTTGCAGGAGTTAATAATTTTCTTTTCTTTAAGGATACGCTGAAAAACAGGTGTAGCGATTTTAGGTCCCATCCGGCTTTTTTATTTTGATATATGGAGTCCCAGAATTCCTGTTCACTTACCAAATTAGTCATTGATAACCTAAGGGCTTGAAATTGTTGTAAAGTTGTATCATATTTAAATACATAAAAGTAAAAGCTATTATACGAGTCCAGTCTTAGCGGGACAAGTTTACCGAAATATCGGGACAAAAATAAAAAGTTATAATCAGATGAAACGAGTCCCGCCTGGGCGGGACGAGTTCCATATGACCTTAATTTGAAATTGTAAACTTATGAAAAAGATAATTGTAACATTAATATTACTAATTCCGTTTCTCAATATAAATTCGCAAAACATTGGTGAGTTAGCTCCCCCTAAAAAACCAATTGTTTTTCCACCGAGTGCATGGGGGTTTGATTTAATGATTGGTGAAAGCGGTTTTGGTTTCGGAGGTTTTTACAGACATCAACTGAATGAAGATATTACTCTGTTTTCGGATATTTCCTTTTCAGAGTCTAAGGATGATAGGGAATTCGAATTTGTTGATGTATTTGGAAATACATTTACTGTTGGAAAGAAAAACAGAATTTTCCAGGTGCCTCTTAACTTTGGCGCCCAGTACCGTTTATTCAAAAATGAATTGGCAGATAATTTAAGACCTTATATAAATGCCGGCTTGGGACCAGCATTAGTTATAACAACCCCTTACAGTAAAGAATTTTTTAATGCTTTCGCAGATGCACAATTTAAAATAGCTGCCGGCGGTTATGTGGGCTTTGGGGCTAACTTCGGAATTGATACTTCAAACCTGATTGGAATTAATTTCAGATATTATTACATCAAATTTTTTGATGAGGGTGTGGAAAGCCTGGAAGGAAGAGTAAAAGATTCAATTGGCGGATTTTTCGTTACAATTAATTTTGGGTTTATGTATTAATTATAAGAGTTGTTCCATCAACCGTTTACTGCTGTTTTACAAACATTAATTTCATTTAATCTTTTTCAAAAAAATCACTTCTTCCACTTAATAGTACAACCAATGGAGTAAGTCTCCGGGACTGAGATCTCAATTCCTTCAAGCATTTCATTTAAAGCATTTCTCAAATAATGATTAACCACCTTTTCTGGTTCCTGCCAGTTGTCATCAATTTTGCCTGTATAAACTAATTTTCTATTTTCTTCAAAAAGAAATATTTCCGGAGTATGTGTTGCATCAAAATTTCTGGCAACCGATTGATCTTCATCTCTTACATAAACAAAATTAAAATTTTGTTCCGCTGCCCTTTTCTTCATATTTTCAAACGAGTCGTCAGGATAATTAAGATCATCATTGGAATTAATTGCGACAACTGTAATTCCTTTATCTTTATAATCCCTTTGGATTGCTTTTATTCTACCCTCATATGCTTGTACGTATGGACAGTGGTTGCAACTAAATATTATTATTAATCCTTTACTATCCTTAAACGATTCGAGTGAATACGTTTTGCCGTCAATTCCTATTGAATTAAATTCGGGAATTTCGCTGCCGATAGATAATGTGTTTGTTGCCATATTTAACCTCTTTGTTTTGCAAGAGAATGTGTAAGTAAATAAATTGAGAGACAAATATTATTTAATTAGTTATTACCAAACATAAATAAAATGGCACAAGATATTCAATTTGCCTGGGGTCTCTACCACGGATACGAAAATTATAAGGATAAACATTTATCCAACCGCCGTTTTAAATATTCCAATATTCTTCCCCTTATTCATCACTTAAAAAATAAAAATATCTTCACTGTTAAAAAAGCCGGGGAATCAGCAGAAGGACGTGATGTATATTTAATCTCACTCGGAGGGGGTGATAGAAAAATATTTTACTGGTCGCAGATGCATGGTGATGAACCTACTGCTACAGCTGCTTTGTTCGATATATTTAATTTCTTTCTTTCCGAAAATCATTACACTGATTTCAAACATTATTTGTTTGATAAAACCACTCTTTATTTTATGCCGATGGTTAATCCTGATGGGGCTGAATTATTTCAAAGGCGAAATATTTCTGAGATTGATTTGAACAGGGATGCGTCACAAAAACAATCGACTGAAGCAAAAATTCTCTATTCAGCTTTTGATGAAATAAAACCCGAATTTGGTTTTAACCTGCACGATCAGGACAGATCTTACGCCGCAGGATTAAGCGGGAAATCTGCTGCAATATCATTTCTCGCCCCACCGTTTGATTATGCTAAAACATTGAACAAAAGCAGAGCAAACTCGATGAAGCTGATTAGCGAACAATATAATTTATTATCTGAATTTATACCCGGACACATTGCAAGGTACCAGGATGATTATGAGCCAAGAGCTTTCGGTGATAATTTTGCAAAATCAGGTTCAAGTATTGTACTTATAGAATCCGGCGGCTGGCATGATGACAGGGAAAAAGAATTTTTAAGAAAAATCAATTTTATTTCGCTACTCACTTCATTTAAAGGTATTGCGGAAGAAAGTTATTTAACTGAAAAGATTGAGACTTACCAATCGGTCCCTATTAACGAAAAACTGATGATGGATTTCATCATAAGGAATATTACTATTAGGAAGTTTCAAACAAAATATATTGTAGATATTGGAATTAATTACGAAGAGGTAAATATTAACACAAATCATAACTTCTATTACAAAGCTAAAATTGAAGACATCGGCGACCTTTCAGTATACTCCGGCTATAAAGAATTGGATGCAACAGGATTGACTCTTGTTTTAGGTAAAACTTGTGAAACGGAATTTAATTCTATTGATGAAATAAACAGTATGAAACCTTCTTCATTATTACAAAAAGGCATAACTAATATAAAATTAAGTGATGAAAATTTAGAAAATCAATATTCACCTGTTCTGTTCAACATTATTTTACATAACAAAGAAAGAAAAGAAGAGTTAAAAGAAGAAGCTGTCCCGAATTTTGTTTTATGTGAAAAGGGAAAATTTAAATATGCAATAATTAATGGTTTTATCATTAAACCAAATAATGTTGGAAGAAAAGAAGGCAATGCACTCATCTTCAAATAAAAATACTTTGAAATCAGATTTTGGAGAGAAAACACTTCAGCATAAAAATCATCTTTACACATACGCATTGTTAATTACCGGTGATGAGAGCAAAGCGGAAAAAATTTTAATGAAAACTTTTTCGGAAGCATTTTCATTTTATAAATATCTTTCCGAAGAAACAGTTATAAAGCTTTGGCTTACCCGTATAATGTTGAATATCTTCAAAAACGTGCCGTCATTAGAAAATACAAAAGAAAAAGATCAGAATATTTGGCAAACAAATTTGCTTGTAAGCTTAAACACAGAAGAATTGGAACAGGAACCTTCATTCAAATTTACACAGAGACTAATCACTACGATTCCTTCCCTGCCATTTGAACTGAAAGTAGTATTAATTCTAATAGATATATTAAAATTAAATTATGATATTGTTGCCGATTTAATTGATATACCGGAAGGTACCGTAAGAAAAAGAATTTTTGATGCGCGGAAATCTTTGTTGATAAATTTGCTACCCGATGGTTCAAAATTTAAGCTGGACCAAAATTCACAACTAAATTATGAAGTTAAAAAATCTATAACCTCCTCTATTGATGTGAAAATTCAAAAGGATCAAAGCCCTGAAAAGGAATTAAACTTTAAACAGGAAATTGATGCGCAAAAATTTATAAAATCTTTTTTAGATAAACATCTTAAACTCCAGCAAGTTAGAGATGCAGTGTATTTTAGAATCATTAAAAAGTTTGCGCCGGATCATAAGGTTGAAATAATGAAAAAAAACATCGGGGAAAAAAGAGGACTTGTAGTCATCTCAACAATTGCCATGTTTATTCTTATTGCTATATTAATAATAATAAGTAAACCACCCGTACTTAGCCCAAAAGAAATTGCAGCCGAACAGCTTGGCGAAGAGAATATTTTTATTCGATTAAAAACCAACTATTCATTGTTTAGTGAAGGTAAATTTACTGGGGATATTATTTTGGGCGATGAAGAATATTTGAGTAAATACATAGAATCTTCCGGGTTTGAAAACAAACCAATCTTCTTCAGTTACAAATCATGGAAAATTGAGGGTTCCTCTATTACAGAGTTTAAGGGGGAAAAATTAGCAAATTATTTTTATAAAAATACCTATGATAATTATTTATATATCTATCAGGTTCCATTATTTTTGATGGAAGAAAAAAATATTCTCAAACTAAGTGAAAACTTACTGGATTTCTTAAATTCAAGAAAATGTTTTTCTAACAGAAAAGAGGAAACAGTTTATTTATTAAAGAAATCAACCGAGAACATCTTTGGTTTTGCAATTAATAAGCAAAACAGGAAATTTATAGTGGAAATCTGCAAGAATTGAAAGATACTATTCCCATTTCTTGATTATCCGTTTCAATTTTAATAACTTTGTCGTTACACATTTCTAACAAAGGCGTCTAGTTGGCTAGATTAAAAAATATTGAGGCATTTTGTTCTACTTGCAATACCATTAGTAAAATGGAAATATCCGGAGAATTATCCGGCGAAGAGAACGAAAATAAAAAATGGGCAAAATGCAAGAAATGTAAACAGACTATGGTTATTGATCTGGAAGAAAATTTTGGGGCTACTAAAGTTTCGCTCGAAGGAATTGAGAATTCGGAATGTACTACTTACTCCCCGGCCAAAACATTTGAACTTGGGGAAACCATTTATCATCAGAATTGGGATGACTTTGGAAAGGTAGTTACAAAAGATACTCTCTCGAACGGAAGGAATTCCATTTCGGTTGAGTTTCAAAAATCCGGATTAAAAAAATTAATAGAATCATTAAATAATTAAACAACCCGAAAGAGGTGATTAAATTTGGTTGGGATTAATATCGGCGACAACGAATCAATTGATAAAGCACTAAGAAGATTTAAAAAGAAATATGAGAGATCGGGGATTCTTAAAGAGTTTAAGAAAAGAACTTTTTTCGTTAAACCATCCGTTAAAAAACGAATGGAAAGAATTAAAGCTGCAAGACGTGCACATCGCCCCATGAGGTTTACACAATAAAACTAAGCCCCTTTTTTTAAAGGGGCTTTTTTTATTTAAGATCCAGAACAGGTTCAATAATTGTAGGAACTTTTTCTTTTGCGTAATGTTTTTCTAAGTGTTTAATAACCTTATCAAAAACTTCGTCAATACTGCTGCAAAAGTTTAACAATTTTAAATCCGATTCGCTTATCATTCCTTTTTCCAACAGAACATCAAAATTGATAATGCTTTTCCAATACTTCTCATCGTATATTACCATTAAAAGTTTCTTCTTTATCTTTTCCGTTTGAACCAATGTTAATACTTCAAAACATTCATCCATAGTACCAAAACCGCCGGGAAAAATAATTAATGCTTTTGAGAGATACGCAAACCAGAATTTTCGCATAAAGAAATAATGAAATTCGAAACTTAAATCGGGTGTGACATAATGGTTAACAAACTGTTCAAAAGGAATGCTGATATTCAAACCAATAGAATATCCACCTGCTTTTTTAGCACCTCTGTTAGCTGCTTCCATTATTCCGGGTCCGCCGCCGGTACAAACAATAAACCTGTTTGCGGTTGTATCCAAATTTAACGACCATTCAGTCAGACGTTGCGAAAGTTCAACAGCATCTTCGTAATAACGCGACATATGAACCATTAACTGCGATTGTCTCAGTTTCTGTGCAAATCCGGATGCTTTAGGATTCATTTTATTTATTACCTTGTAATCAGCCATTGCATCTCTTTTCGATTTTAATCTTGCTGAACCAAAAAATACAATTGTATCCATTATTTTATGTTTGCGAAACTTACTTTTCGGATGAAGATACTCACCTAATATTCTTAACGTTCTTCCATCTGCTGAATTAAGAAAGTCGTCATTTTCATATGCTTTTTTAGGCTTAATTATTTTTGCCATAGTTTATCCGTATTATTTTTTATTTAATTTTATTGTTAGAAGTTTTAGAAAAATCTGGAAGATAGGTTGTTCTCCCTTTTTAATTTTGAATACTATATATTTGAACCAAGCAAAATCACGCTTCTTTATTTTTAACTCACTTATAATTAAACTTAACAAATATATTCCAAAATTAGTAATGCATAATTATTTATGTTGAAGAGAATAATTCCTGTTGTATTGATCATCACAGTTTTCGTTTCGAGTTTATTTTCTTCATCAACCGAAGATATACAATCGAAAATAAGAGGGATATTGGACGCTATTCCTGCAAGCACCGAAATTGCAATTCTTATTTTCAATCCATTAACAGCAGATACAATTTATTCCGTCAATCATACGCGTTCAATGATCCCGGCATCTAACACAAAACTTTTTACCACAGCAACCGCACTTAAAATTATGGGTCGTGATTTTCCTCTTCACACAAAAATATTGATGGATAATAATGCTCTTACCGACAGCATAGTAACAGGCAATATCTACATAAAAGGTTTGGGTAATTCTGTTTTTTCTTCAAAAGATTTAGACAGCCTTGTATCGGAAATTGCTAAAAGTGGGATAACAAAAATTGCCGGTGATGTAATAGGCGATGATACTTTTTTTGATGACGTTTACACAAGGGATGATTGGATAAAAGACGAGAATGCAAATGTAAAACTGCCCCCTGTTTCAGCTTTGGTGGTTGATAGAAATACAAAGTATGTAAAGAAGAAAAGAAGAGGAAGGTGGAGAACTTACAAGGTTCATGTAACTAATCCGCCAAAGTATGCAGCACAATTATTAAAACAAAAACTTTTTGAGTCAGGTATTAATGTAGAGGGTGTGGCAAAAACAGGTGAAACTCCAATTACCGCAACACTGTTAGTTCAATCATCCGTGGTATTAAATAAACTAATACAATTAATAAACAAAAACAGTGATAATTTTTTAGCGGAATGTTTGTTCAAAACCATAGGGGCTATTTCAAGTGGCAAACAGGGCAATTCTTTTTATTCCACCCAGGCTATTTTAACTTTTATTAAAGATAATGCAATATATTCTGAGAATACTTCAATAGTTGATGGTTCGGGTATTTCCCGATTCGATCAGATTACAGTTAGTGCTATCGTTGGCTTATTAGAAATTATGTATTTCGATCTTAAAATTTTTCCCGATTTTTATAATTCATTGAGCATAGCCGGAGCCGACGGTACGCTTGAAGAACGATTTGCTAAAAAAGGATCCCCAATTAATTTCAGAGGAAAGACAGGAACGCTTAACGGTGTTTCATCTTTATCCGGATACTTAACAACAAAAAGTGGTGATGAGTTAATTGTAAGCATGATTTTTGAATTTAATCGTGGCGGTTCAAAAAAATACCGTGATGCACAGGAAAAAATAATAGAGATACTGAACGATTGGAATGAAGAAAACCCCGAAGAAATTGATCTTCAGGGTTTCAAATAAAATTGTATGCTTTTATTGCTGTCCGTCTGGAGGTTGATTATTCTCAGTTGGTAACTGATTTTGCTGAGGTAGGGTTGGAGTTTCCGGAATGTTTGTTCTTCCAGATTGTTGAATAATACTTCTTTGCTCAACAGTGGTTTGCCCCGGTAAGAAAAACAAATTTATAACCACAGCCAAAACAGCGACAATGCCGGCTAACCACCAGGTAGCTCTGCTAAGAAAATCTGCTGTTCTTCTTGTTCCAAACATAGCGCCCATATTTCCGCCGCCTGCACCACCAAAAGTCCCGGCTAATCCGCTGCCTTTACTCGATTGCAGTAAAACAACAATAATAAGCAACACAGCCGTAATTGTTGCAATAATAATTAATAATGAATACATATTTTTTACTCCTTAAAATTCGTAGCGGGGGAGGGATTCGAACCCCCGACACGTGGCTTATGATTCCACTGCTCTAACCAACTGAGCTACCCCGCCTGTTTAAATTTAGCTTGCAAATATAATTACAAATCAAATAATTTCAAAAGCTTTGATTACGTTTTAATTAGAACCTTTCATTTGAACAATCCCGAAAAATAACTCCCAACCTAAAATTAAGTGATGATTAAGTCATCAACAAT
>JBATTD010000741.1:0-3220 GCA_049670345.1 Ignavibacteriaceae bacterium | reverse complement strand
TTTAGCTGCTACCTGCCCAACAAGCTGTTTATCTGAACCAGAAATAACTATTTGAGTTTGAGTAGGAACTTCTAAAGTTACCTCATCCGGTGGCATAAGGTAAATCGGGTGAGAGTAACCGATATTTAGCAATAAGTTTTTACCCTTTAATTCGGCCCGGTATCCAACTCCAACAATATCCAAAGTTTTTTTATAGGAAGTACTAACTCCCGTTACCATATTTTGAATCAATGCTCTTGTAAGACCATGTAATGATTTATTCTGCTTAGTATCATTAGGTCTTGTTACAATTATTTCGTTTTCATTCACTTCAACTGAAATATTTGAAACTAATTTTTGCTGCAATTCACCTTTTGGTCCCTTAACCTTTAGTACATCTCCATCGCGAGAGACCTTTACATCTTGTGGAAGTTCAATTGGCTTCTTACCTATTCTTGACACTTTAATTCTCCATTCAAAATTTTACCAGATATAACAAACAACTTCACCACCGGTATCCTGCCTTCTTGCTTCTTTTTCGGTAAGCAGTCCCTTAGAGGTAGAAATAACTGCAGTACCTAATCCATTAAGAACTCTCGGTAGTTCGTCTGATTTTTTATAAATTCTCAAACCTGGTTTACTAATTCTCTTTAAACCGTTGATAGCTGGTACGCCATCGGAGTATTTAAGGAGAACAGAAATAACATTTTGTTTGTTATCTTCATCAATTTTATAATCGTATATGTAACCATTCTTCTTCAAAATTTCAGCAAGACCTGCTTTCATTTTGGAAGAAGGGATTTCTACTTTTACTTTTTTCGCTTTTGAAGCGTTTCTAATTCTTGTTAAAAAATCTGAAATCGGGTCTGTAACCGCCATAAACTTTCTCCTTTTACCAACTTGACTTCTTTAATCCTGGAATTTCGCCTCTTAGTGCCATTTCACGCAGAACCAGCCTGGATATACCAAACTTACGATGAAATCCTCGTGATCTACCTGTAAACATGCAGCGATTTTTTAATCTAACAGAAGAAGAATTTTTAGGAAGTTTTTGTAATGCTTCATAATCGCCATTCGCTTTTAATTCTTCTCGTTTAGCTTTGTATTTTTCGTAAAGCTTGCGTCGTTTTTCGTCTCTTGCTATTAAACTTTTACGCGCCATCTGTTCTCCTGTTTAAGCTGATTTAACTTCTTTTTTAATGAACGGAACACCAAAAGCTTTTAGTAATTCGTAAGCTTCATTATCTGTTTTAGCAGTCGTAACTAAGGTGATGTCCATTCCCATTATACGATTAATTTTTTCTATATCTATTTCAGGAAAAATTATTTGTTCCTTAACACCAATAGTATAATTTCCTCTTCCATCAAAAGATTTATCTGAAAGTCCTCTAAAATCTCTAACTCTCGGTAGTGCAATATTTATAACTCTATCCAATAGTTCATACATCCGCTCATTGCGAAGAGTAACTTTCGCACCTATTTTCATACCTTCGCGCAATTTGAAATTGGATATTGATTTTCGTGCTATTCTTATCGATGCTTTTTGTCCTGTAATGCTTTCCAATTCTTTAACAGCTTCATCCAGCACTTTTGAATCGGCAACTGCTGCACCAACACCCATGTTCACAACAATCTTTTCGAGTTTTGGTACCTGCATTACATTTTTGTAATTAAAGGATTTCATTAAAGAAGAGACAATATCTTTCTTATAATACTCAAAAAGTCTTATGGGAATTTTAATATTTTCCTCTTCCGATGACTTTGTGCTCTTAGCTTTCTTTTCAGTCTTCGGTTTTGATGATTTTGCAGTGGTTTCCTTTTTCGTTTTCTTTTCTGCCATTTTAATAACTTACTTTATAAATGTCTTTAAATTATTGAATCATTTCGCCGGTAGCTATACTAACACGGACTCTTTTCTTTTTACCAGTATTTTCATCCAGGATAATTTGCGCGCCAAGCCTTGTTGGTTCATTAGTTTTCGGATCCAGCATCATTACGTTAGATGCATTGATAGAAGCTTCCTTTTCAAGAATACCACCTTGAGGGCTTTTCTGACTTGGTTTTGTATGTCTTTTTCTGATGTTAATGCCCTCTATAATTACGCGGTTGTTTTTAGGAAATATCTTAAGAACTTTTCCTGTTTTTCCACTATCGTTTCCGGCAATAACAACTACCATATCATTTTTTCTAATTTTCATTTTATTCACTCAACTCTTATAAAACTTCTGGTGCTAAAGAAACAATTTTCATATACTGTTTTTCTCTTAATTCGCGCGCAACAGGTCCAAATATACGTGTGCCTCTCGGTTCGTTCTGCGGGTTTAGCAGAACGGCTGCATTTTCATCAAATCTTATATAAGAACCATCTTTGCGTCTTACTTCTTTGCTAGTTCTTACAATTACTGCCCTTGATACTTCGCCTTTTTTAATTGCACTGTTTGGAATAGCTGCTTTAACTGTAACAACTATTAAATCACCTAAGCTTGCATATCGCCTTCCACTGCCGCCAAGCACTTTAATACATCGTATTTTTTTTGCGCCGGAGTTATCCGCAACAACTAAATTGGTTTCTGCCTGAATCATTTGTCAAATTCTCCTATGCTACTACTTGGCTTTTTCAACAATTTCTACCATACGCCATCTTTTATTTTTACTTAAAGGGCGTGTTTCCATTACTTTAACTTTATCGCCTATTCGGCATTCACTTTTTTCATCGTGAGCCATTAGTTTTGTAGTTTTCTTAAAATATTTTTTGTAGATCGGATGAGAAACTTTTCTTTCGATTGCAATTGTAATTGTTTTATCCATTTTATCGCTTACTACGATACCTACACGTGTTTTCCTTAATCCGCGTTGTTCCATATCTAAACACTTTCTCCTTCTTTAATTTCTTCTTTTTCTTTTCCAGCACGATCGTAAAGAACGCTCTTCATCCTTGCAATATCTCTCTTTGCCAATTTTAATTTGGCTGTATTAGTAAGCTCTTTAACTTGATGAGCAAATCTTAAATCAACCAGATTGCGCTCTTCTTCCTCAATCCGCCTAATGATTTCCTCAGTTTTCAATTCTCTTATTTCATGAATCTTCATTTATAAAGTCCTTGCTGATTATTCGTAATCGGGTCTGGTAACAAACTTAGTTTTAATTGGCAATTTGTGCGAAGCCAGCTTTAGAGCAGCTTTTGCCAAATCTTTTGAAACACCGGATACTTCAAATAATATTCTACCGGGTTTTACAACAG
>JBATTD010000740.1:0-5107 GCA_049670345.1 Ignavibacteriaceae bacterium | reverse complement strand
AGGCAACGTTGGGTTGATTAAAGCTGCAAAACGATTTGATGAAACAAGAGGTTTCAAATTTATCTCGTATGCAGTCTGGTGGATAAGGCAGGGTATAATGTCTGCAATCGCCGACCAATCAAGAGTTGTCCGTCTTCCACTTAACCGGGTTGGAAACTTAACAAAGCTAAGTAAAGCTTACCGGGATTTAGAGCAGGAATATGAAAGAAAGCCCTCAACCGAAGAACTTGCACAAATTCTCGATATGTCATCTGATGAAGTGGCTTACATACTTCAAATATCCAGTCGACAGGTATCGATGGATGCTCCTTTAAATAACAGTGATGAAAATAAAAGCACACTAATGGATGTCCTTCACAATGAGGATCTATCTATGCCAGACAAAGATTTGATGAATGATTCTCTAAGGGATGAAGTTACATATGCTCTCTTCACTCTTGATAAGAGAGAAGCTGAAGTTATAAGACTATCCTTTGGAATCGGAGGTAACCACTCTGCTACTTTGGAAGAGATAGGGCAGAGATTTAATCTTACAAGAGAAAGAATACGGCAGATTAAGGAGAAGGCTTTAAGAAAATTACGAGGTTCGAAAAGAAGTAAGAAGCTTAAGGATTACCTGTGCCAATAAAAATCTGTTATTGAAAATTATTGTATAATTGATATCAACTCTAATCAAAAGGAAAATAAAATGAGCAAAGGTCAGGACACTAAAAAAGGATCGAAGAAAGAACCGCAAAAAACTAAGAAGGAAAAAAAGGCGGTTAAAAGAGAAAAGAAAAATGAAAAAAAATAAACAGGGAACATTCGATCGTAGTTTTAATTTGCAAAGGCCCGGTTTTTCCGAGCCTTTCCAGATTTAGCCCTTAGACGCTGGTTTTTGATTTACTACTAAAAACATCATACCAATTTACTTTTCTTGTAAAGAACATCACCAGTGCAAGAATAATAAACAGGGCGATGTTTCCAAGCAACAGGGAATAATCCTGAAGTTGCAGGATTACGTACATAAAACCGTAAAATATAGCTAACATTCCTGTAATTATTGATGCAATTTGTTTACTTCTGTAAATACTCTTAACATAAAAACCTACCAGAAGAATTGACAACAAAGAAGAAATAAGATATGAATATTGAAAAACAACATATTCGGAAATCGCAAGCAGAATTGAATAGAATAATATTAAAGCAAGCCCCACAAGCAAATACTGAATTGGATGAATAACTTTTTTACTGAAAACCTCAACCAGAAAAAAACTTAAAAATGTGAGAACAATGATCATCAAACTGTATTTTGACATACGCATTGTTTTCTGGTATTCATCTACCGGTATTAACAGCTTAACACCAAATGCACTGGGAAATACATCATAATTAATATTTTGCCATTCCTGTGGATAAGTCCTGTTAAAATAGTTTACGATCCATTTAGCGTTAAAACCATCCTCCTTTATTTTACGTGATTCGGGGAGAAACGCTCCTAAAAAACTTGGATTGTTCCAGGAAGAATTAATATTTATTTCGCTGTATTTACCGAGGGGGATAAATTCCAGATTTTCCATACCATTTAAATCAAGATCTATCTCAAAATTCTGTAATGTGTCTTTATCAAGTTGAATGTTAGCATAAAATCCATTTCTAAAAATTTTATTCTTCAATCCCGGAATGAGGTTATAATACTTTCCATTGAGCTTCAACTTTACATCTTTTTGTATTCCGCGTAAATCACTTACATTAAACGAAATATAAATTTCATCAAAATCATCGGCAGTGAAACGTTCCCTTAATTTAGAAAGGTTTATGTGTCCCTTCATTTTTATTTTCGATTTGTACAGCACAAGCTCATAGATACCTTTATATCTAATTTCCGGCTGCACCTCAGCAATAATCTCCAGTTTTTCAGGAAGATAATGGCTGCTTTCCTTTATAAAGTGTATGTCACCATTTTTATCTTTTCTTTCTTTCTTTTTCGTTACTGAAATAACTGGTCCTGCAACTATCTGAGCACCTGCCCAGCTTTTGCCTATTTCATTAATTGCATCTAATCTGTATTGATGTCTTTCTGTAATTAGGGATTGAATCATAAAATTCGGAACAAGCAGCAGAATGACTATTGCACTAATTAATAAAATACGGAGTATAGCTGATTCTTTTTTCATAGTTTTCCTTATTACTTGCAGGATTATGTATATAGGAGTTAATTACTTAGATGGCTAAGAGCAGAGGGATGTTCAATAATTTTCAGGGCAATAAATTTTATACAGTCAAGATTTTATATAGCGCCCGTATTAGATCTGCAATGTCCTAAAGACATGGAAGTTCTTCTATTTATATAAGATGTTCATCCACCTGATAGGTTGATAAATTAATATAGTTTTAGAAAGTTTCATTTAACAATTAATCAAAATTATGTTTTTATGATTACAATTATCGATTACGGAAAAAGTAACTCAAATGAAATAGCAGAATCACTTGAAAAACTTTCTGTGGAATTTGTTATATCAAATAAAGAATCTGATATTCTTCTTGCAAAAAAGTTGATCCTTCCTGACAGTAAAGACATTTCATCATCAATAAAAGAACTTCACCTACTAAACCTTTTTTCAGTTCTTAGGATAGTTGAAAAACCAATTCTTGGTATAGGAACAGGTATGCATTTGATGACAAAAGCGTTTAAAGATAATAATGCTGCCTGCCTCGGCTGTTTCCCTGTTGAATGTAAAACTGATGAGACACAGCCAAATATGTTTGTACATGAACAATCAATAAAAATAATTAAAGAAACCGCTCTACTAAATAATATCAGCAAAGAAGATATGTTTTATTTTGAGGGTGATTGTTTCATTCCTCGAAATGAATGTACAACATCGGTTGTAAACATTGGTGGCGAAATTACTTCTTCCATAGAAAAGGATCATTTATATGGTTTGCAGTTTAACCCTGAAAGATCTGGAGAGCCGGGATTACAAATTCTAAAAAACTTTTTAGTGATATAATTTATCTTAAGTATATCTTCTGATAATCCTCTCTTAACTTTTCAAAAATGTTAAAAACTTCTTCCTCTCTGCCATTTAACTTCCGTGTGCCCTCCAAAGACATCTTTCTTAACAACCTTCGGTTAATCTTTCCCTCTTCAAGCCTGGGCAATTTACTAATGAAATTCAGCTCATCAGGCTTTGCTAAAGAACCAATGTTTTCAACCACATAGTTTCGTAATTCCTCTTTCAGCAGAAGATTTTCTTCTATATTCTCATGCGTACTAACATAGGCTATTATTGCATTCCCAATAACTTCATCCGGGCGTTTAACCACCGCCGCCTCATTTACACTATCGTGGGCTAAGAAAACGTTTTCAATCTCGCTTCCGCCCACTCTTATACTTGCAGCTTTTATCACATCATCAACTCTTCCTAATATTCTAATGAAACCATTCTTTTCTTTAATCGCAGCATCGCCGGTAAAATAATTTCCTTTAAATTGATCCCAGCAGTTCAATTTGGTTTCCGGCTTTTCTTCTTTCTGCGTAGTAAACATGGAAGGCCAGCTGTCTTTAATAATCAGGTATCCTCCCTGTCCTTCTTCAACAGTGTTGCCGCTTATATCAACTATATCTATTTCAACGCCAGGAAATGGATAACAGGTTAGTCCGGGTCTCATTTCCGCAGCCCCCGGCATTGGAGATAAAATTATTGAGCCTGTTTCTGTCTGCATCCAGCTAGTAACAACCGGTACACTTTCCTTGCCTACGGATTTATAATACCATAACCATGTCTCTGGTTTTATAGGCTCACTTATGATTCCAAGTAACCTAATGCTCGATAGATCGTGACCACTTATCCATTTATCACTGAGTTTCAAAAAAGCCCGCAGCAAAGTCGGAGACGTGTTGAAAATATTTATCCTGTACTTTGAGATTAATTGCCAGTATCGGTTGGGGTCCGGATGTACGGGATTACCTTCATATATAAAAGTTGTAACTCCATTTAGCAGGGGTCCGTATATGGAATATGTGTGGGAGGAAATCCAGGCAAACCTGGAAGTCGTCCATATAATATCTTCATCCTTAAGATCATAGATCCATTTTGAAGAAAGAAATCCCTGCACCATGTAACCGCCTGTTCGGTGTAATATTTTTACCGGATCACCTTTTGGCCCATTTGTAAACAGACTAAACGCCGGATGCTGTGCGTCGAGAGGAACTGCATCACATTCAACCGGCACCATTGTTAAAACATCCTGCCATAGTTTATCTCTTTCTGGATGTAGTTTAATCCTGGCTTCTTTTAAACGATTAAATATTATCACATCCTTTACGTTTTCGTTATCATTTATGGCTCTATCTACTTTTTCTTTAAGAGGTAAGAATGATCCTTTTTTTAGAATATAATCCTGTGTAATAATTAGTTTGCATTCAAGATTATTAATTCTTTTTGCTAGCGAAGTTGAACTTAACTCATAGTAAACCACAGAGTGAACAGCGCCAATACGCATGCAGGCAAGCATTGCAATTACTGCTTCGGGAACCATTCCCATATAAATAACAACATTATTGCCCTTCTTTACTCCAAGTTTTTTTAATGCATTGGCAAAGTTGCACACATAGGTGAATAGAAGCTGGTAAGTGTAAATTTTTGTTTCCCCGTCTTCGCTTTCCCAGATAAGTGCGGCTTTGTTTCTTCGTTTTGCATCAAGATGAACATCAAGACAGTTATATGTTATGTTCGTCTTTGCACCAACAAACCAATTGGTGTTAAACGCCTGTCCCTGTCTTATCTTATTCCATGGTTTGAACCAATGAAGTTCGTTTGCAGTGTTGCTCCAAAACCTTTCAAGGTCTTCAACAGAGAACCTGTAAATTTTTTTATATTGTTGATGAGATGTAAAGTATGCTTGCTTTCTGAATTCTTCAGAGGGTGCGAATTTTATTTCTTCATCTTCTGAAGACTGGAAAATATTTTTTTTTTCTATACGATGCTGCTTAGGCATTCTGTATTTGTACGCTTCTGATTGGAATGTATAATGAATGTTTCTAAATTAGATAATGCGATTTCTAAATGCAATCAACAAATAATTCTTAATAACCACTTATCTCCGGAAAAAGTATGAATAC
>JBATTD010000739.1:0-3860 GCA_049670345.1 Ignavibacteriaceae bacterium | reverse complement strand
GAGAAAAGTTCCTGTTAAATTAATATTAATTGTCTTATTCCAATTATCTAATAACAAATTTTCAATTTCACTTTTTTCCCAGATACCGGCGTTGTTTACAAGAATATCAATTTTTCCAAAATCATTTTCAACTAAATTGATAACATTGTTTATATCATCCTCATTATTAGTATTAACTTTAAACGATCTTACTTTATTTTTATCTGTGAATTCATCACATAACTTATTAGCAAGTTGCTCCCTTGTATTGTAAGTGAATGCTACGTCAGCACCAGCTTTTGAAAGGAATCGCACACACGCTTTCCCAATTCCGCGTGACCCGCCTGTTATTAATGCTGTTTTATTTTTTAGATCTATCATCGCTAATATTTAACTTTGTATAAAAACAATCCTTTTGCCGCTACTGCCTCACCGGCAGTTTCCCTGCTTTTTTCATTAAAAATATTTTCAATGTATTTTTTGCTTTCTCCCAAATCCAAAGTTTTAAATAGTGTACCGATTATTGTCCTCACCATTCCGTGTAAAAATCTGTCGGCTGAGATAAAAAATAAGTAAAAGTTTTTTGTTTCTCTCCATCTTATAAAATTTAGTTTACAGGTTTTATCTTTCACCTCCGAGTTTTTTCTACAGAAAGATGTGAAATCTTTTTCACCTAAAAATGTACTACTCAACTCATTCACTAAGTTGATGTCTAAATTCTTTTTTAACAAAGAATATTTATAATAGAAAGGATATTTTTCTTTGGAGATTAAATACATGTAAGTTCTTCCTTTGGCATCAAAACGAGCATGAAAAGATTCACTTACTTTTTGAATATTGATAACTGAAATATCAGTATGTAAAATAGAATTTAATGAATGCTGAAATCGATTAATATCAATTTCCTTTTCATAACGAAAGTTTGCCACCTGCCCTAATGCGTGAACTCCGGAATCTGTTCTGCCTGAAGCAATAAGATTAACGTTCTTTGTAGTAATTACCTTTATTGCATCAGAAATCGTTCCCTGAACGGTCCTTGCATTCTCCTGAATTTGCCAACCGGCGTAATCAGTACCATCATACTGAATTGTTAATTTATAGTTACTCACCTGTTCTCAAATTATAATCAATATCTCATTTGTTAAATTCATCCAAATAATTTCTCAAATGCAGGCCGGAAAGATTATCACTTTTTTTGCCGGTTCAGGAACTAAAAAATCATTTTTTACGGTTTCTGCAAAATACGAATTGGCTTTATTTTTGCAATAATTCTTTAATTAATCAATTGGAATTAAGTAATTCTCAGTTGTTCAAAAAATTTATGCTGTAAAATATAAAAGATAACGTAATCTGAATAATTATTTAAGAGTTAATGTGTTATAATCTTCACACAATCTAACCTGATTTGAAGCGAAGCTTGATAAATTTTATACTCAAATGAAAAATAAGTACCAACAGATTTTTGAAGAAGCAATTGAACCACGAATTATTGTTGATATCAAATCTCTTAAAATATTAGACCTGAATAAAACCGCTAAAAAGTTTTTTGGAACAAAAAAAATTAATTCTAATGAAAATGATCTGCAAAATATCTTTACCGATGAAGAGAAGAAAAGTAGCGTTAGTAAATTCAATAAGGTCAAAAGAAAAAAATCAGCTGCTCTCGAAAATATAAAAATCCTTAATTCAAAAGGTAGTGAAGATGTCGTCACTATCGAAACATTCAAATATGGAATGAACGGTAGCGAATTTATTGAATGCAAAATAAAATTTGACAATCCCTCCGAAAATGACCAAACAAAATTCAATTCGCTTTATGAAAACAATCCTTTGATGAATTTAATTGTAGACAGAAGGGGAAAAATTCTTAAGGTAAATCAGAACTGTGCAAAGGAATTGGGTTACAAATTTGATGAGTTAGTAGGTCAATCTATTACAAAAGTATTCCTGAAAGAGGATAGAGAAAAGGTTAGGGAACAAATAGAAGAATGTTTTACTTCTCCGGGAAAAATGTTCAAATGGAAAATGATGAAAGTAAAGAAGAACGGAGATCTGATATGGGTAAAAGAAAATGCCTGCACCATTGAGACCACGGGTGAAGCTAAAGAGTTATTAATTGTATGTGAAAATATTACACAAAGTGAAGATACACTTACTGCACTTGCACAAAGTGAATTGAAGTTTAAAACACTTTTCGATTCAGCGAATGATGCTATCCTTCTGATGAGGAAAGACATCTTTATCGATTGCAACAGTAAAACCCTGGAAATGTTTGGATGCAAAAGAGAAGAGATACTTAACACACCGCCATATTTGCATTCTCCTCCAATTCAACCGGATGGAAGAGAATCAAAAGAAATAGCTCTTGAAAAAATAAACGCTGCCTTACAGGGTAAACCTCAATTTTTTGAATGGCAGCATAAAAAACTTGAAGGGATTTTATTTGATACCGAAGTAAGTTTGAACAGAATTCAACTTAGTGATAAAGTCATGCTTCAGGCGATTGTACGCGATATAACAGACAGAAAATCAGGAGAAGTAACAATTCGCGAACAGAGAAGACGAATTGATACGTTGATAAGCAATCTGCCGGGAATGGCATATAGGTGTAAAGTAAGTAAAACGCGGACGATGGAATTGGTGAGTAAGGGATGTTACTTTTTAACCGGGTATAAACCGGAAGATTTTATAAACAATGCTACAATTAATTATAACGAAATAATCCATTCTGATGACAGAGACCGTTTGTGGATAGAAATTAATTATGCGATTGAAAATAATAAACCATATACAGTACTTTACAGAATACGTACTGCCGATGGTTACGAAAAATGGTTGTGGGAAAAAGGAGAAGCAATTTTTAATGAAGAGGGAAATGCAATCGCCCTGGAAGGTTTTATAACAGATATTACTGAAAGAAAACTTGCCGAAGAAAAAATATCAATGCTGGCTCATGCTCTTAAAAGTATTTCAGAAAGTGTGTGTATAACAGATATGAACGATATAATCACATTTGTTAATAATTCCTTCACATACACTTACGGATACAAATCCTTAGAGATTATAGGTAAGCATGTTTCAATTATCCGGTCAGACAATAATCCTCAGATGAAATTAAATCAGATACAACCTAAAACTGTGGAAGGAGGATGGACAGGGGAATTATTAAATGTAAAAAAGAATGGTGATGAATTTCCAATATTACTTTCCACCTCAGTTATAAAAGATGATGCAGAAATGCCCATTGCATTGATAGGAATATCAACCGATATAACAGAAAGGAAAAAAGCAGAAGAAGCATTGAAACAAAGTGAAGAACGATTCAAATCTTTAGTAGATAATATGCTTGAACCAGCTTTGATTTTAGATTACAGCGGAATGATTCTCTTTGCAAACAACAGTGCTGTAAAATTAGTGGATATGATTTCTCCCGAACAAGCTTTGGGGATGATGCTTTTTGATTATCTTCACCCTGATTATAATCTGCCTGTAAAAAGAGCCCTGAAAGAAACACGTATAAACCCAGATAGATTTTTTGTTGAGTTCAAAATAATAACTTTAAATGAGAATGAAAAGTGGATCGAGAGTCTAGGTACAAAAATAATTTTTAATAACAACTCAAGTATTCTAATTACACTCCACGACATTTCGGAAAGGAAAAAAGCTGAGGGACAGCTTAAAGAAGCTAAAGAATATGCTGAAGAAATGAATAAACTCAAATCCAATTTTCTGGCAAGTATGAGCCACGAACTGAGAACACCACTCGTAGGAATACTTGGTTATGCAGAATTGCTTCAGGAGGAGCTAAAAAATCCTCAGCAATCCGAAATGGCTGGCAGAATTTTGTACAGCGGTAATAGATTAATGGAAACGCTTAACTC
>JBATTD010000738.1:0-8468 GCA_049670345.1 Ignavibacteriaceae bacterium | reverse complement strand
GGTTGAGCTATCCTTATTTAAAACCAACTGATTCAGCAACCCTACTAAAAGTTGGCAGCGAAGAGATTGCATCCAACCTTGTTGTGCAGTTGCCTGATAATGACGGCAACCTATTTCTTATACGTATGCCCACTTCACCAAAGGAAATTTCGCGTCTTCACCAGTTATTTTTTGAGTCAAGTCTTTCAGTTCATTTCCGTCCGGAACATCAGTTCCTGGTTGCACTTTCGGATAGAGGATTTATTATCGGAGGTCTGTTTTATAAACGTATAGATGATAAAGCAGTATACATGGATAAGATTGTCGTGTCTAATAGATACCGTCGTAAAGGAATAAGTGAGGGATTGATGAACGAGTTATTTAACCGGATGAGGAGCCATCATATAAAATATGTAACCACCGGGTTTTTCAGACCGGAATATTTTTATAAGTTTAGTTTTAAGATAGAACGAAAATATTCGGGGCTTGTAAAAAACCTGCTGGAAACAGAAGAAAATGATTGATATTATTTCTTTTCAATTATAGCTTGAATGATTAGTTTCATTGTTCAAAATAAAATTAGTTTTTTCCCGTAAGGAGATTTAGTGCATAGAGAAATTCACAAATGGAGGAGTCCTAACTTAAATAAGGATATGGAGATTGTTATTTACGGGCATTATGGTTATGCTCTTTTAATGTTCCCAACCGCAACAGCCGATTATCTTGAATACGAAAGATTTCAGCTAATAGATGCAATCGCTCCGTTTATAAACGACGGTAAGTTAAAAGCATTTTCAATCAACAGCATTAATAATGAAAGCTGGTTGAACAGGGATATGCATCCTTCACATAAAGCAATCCGTCATCAGCAGTATAACCAATATGTAACGGAAGAAGTTGCTCCGTTTATCAAGACTCAATGTTCTCCCGATGTTTCGATTGTAACAACCGGTGCTTCTTTAGGAGCTTTGCACGCTGCAAATTCTTTCTTCCGAAGAGCGGACCTCTTTGCCGGTACTATCGCAATGAGCGGCGGCTATGATCTTAAATCTTACACAAATGGTTTCTACGATAATAATTGTTATTTTAATTCACCCGTTGATTATCTTCCGCAATGGAATGATGAAAAGATATTAAATACATTAAGAGATAAAAGTATCATCATTGCAAGTGGGCAGGGTTCTTACGAAGATCCAGACGCTTCAAGAAGATTATCAGAAATACTTAACTCAAAAGGCATTCGGCACTGGCTTGATTTGTGGGATTTTGATATGCCGCACGACTGGCCGACGTGGAGACAGATGCTTCCTTATTTTTTAGGCAAGATGAATCTTTAAATAACATCATTATTTATTTACTGAAATGAACTGGAAAGAATTAATAACGAACAGAAGAACAGAGCTTATTATAACGGTTCTGTTTCTTGCGGTTATTCTTTTCATCTTTCCAAATTTTCTTGCTTTTGTAGAAGAAAGACAAGGGGTGATTTTAGCTGACCCTATACTTGAACTTTTTAATCCCATTGATCTTACCTGGCTTACTTTTGCATTGATATATATATCATTAATAGTTGCAATATTTATTTTTGCAGCTAAACCTGAGATTTTACTTCTTGCTTTACAAAGTTATTCGTTGCTTGTTATTTTCAGAATGATGGTTATGTACTCGGCTCCTTTGGATGCCCCGGAAAAGTTGATTCTTCTTAATGATCCTTTTGTTCAATTTTTTGGAAGCGGCGAAGTTCTTACAAAGGATCTCTTCTTTTCAGGACATACTGCAACTCTGTTTTTACTATTTCTTCTTTCAGACAAAAAACAACTGAAAATTATTTTTCTTATAAGCACTGTTCTTGTTGGTATAGCAGTTCTTCTTCAGCATGTTCATTACACAATTGATGTACTGGCTGCTCCGTTCTTCGCTTATGCATCTTACAGAATAGCTAAAATTATTAATGGACAAATTACATTTAATAAATATGTGAGCGCTAAAAATTAATAATCTTTTTTTAGTTTTGAATATGAATAACGAGAGCAATCATTTAACAGACTTAACAACATTTGTTTCTAAAAACTTTGAGATTTCAGATTTAGATTCTTTGATTCCCGTCGGTGATTTTAAAACTCTGGGAGAGTTTAAAGCTTTTCTTACCGATAGATTAGCTTTTCTTTTAGATAACAAATATGATAATCTTATTAACATTCTATACAGAATTGATGTACCCGAAGATAAACTAAGCAAACTTTTTGCAGAACAAAACCGTCATTATATCCCAGCAGCACTTGCCGATCTAATAATTGAAAGGTCTCTCCAAAAAGTGAGATTCAGACAAAAATATAAAAACGGAGAACTTTAAAAAACATTTATTGTGCTGAAAGTTTCGAAAATTGATTATGTTAAGTGTAATTTCAAAAAAGAAATATAATTATGAAAAATAATTGAAAATTGTTTAACTAATTTTTAACTTAAAATTGTTATTCTAACTTATTATTTTACAATGCACCTACAAACAAAGAAGGCTATAAACTATTTTTGGGAAATAACTTGGAAATAAAATTATGGCAATTCTGAACTCAAAAAAATTAACTGCTCTACTAGAAGAGAACGAAGAGCTGAAGTCTCAAATTCGTGAGATATACGAAAAGAAGTGGACTAAAGCACGTTTGGATGAAGTGTTAAAAAACATTCGTTCTGAAATTAAAGGTGTAAAAGGTGAAAAATTACAACTCAATGCAATATTAGACGACCTGAAAATTGAAATAGGCAGTTATAATAACTCACGTAAAGAGATACTGAAAGAGATTGATAAATTAAAGCGCAACAAAATTGATGAGCAAAATAATCTATCAAAAATTCGCAGCCAGGTAATTCTTTTTGAATCGAAGGTAAAAGATTTAAACAAAGTACCATCGGAATCCAATCCCAAGCTTGCCGAAGAGTTAGCAAAAACCGAAAAGAAACACAAAGAACTTTCCGCAAATAACAAATCTCTCGAAGAAAAAATTTCAAGTTTAAGCAACCGTCTTTATCTTCTTCATGAACAGGAAAAAGAAATAACAGATAAAATCAATTCGAAGAAAAATGAATTTGAGCAATTAAAAGAAACGGAAACAAAACGTTTAAATAGCGAAATTAGCCGACTTGAAGAGAAGATCGAACTCCTGCGTGAAACGGAAAACAAAATTACAGCCGATATGGAGAACAAGATTGATGAACTGAAAAAAGAAGAATCGTCGCTTAAAGAAAAAGTGATTTCTAGAATGCGTGAGATTGAAATTGCTAACAGCCAATTGCTAAACGAAAAATCAGAAGAGATAGAAGCAGCTGAGGAAAAACTAAAATCCCTACATGAAACTGAAAACAATTTTATTTCCGAAATGGAAACCAAGATAGAAAGTCTAAAACAGGAGGAAAGATCTCTTCAGAAAAGAATCACTTCGAGGATGAGAGGACTTGAAGGAGAAAACAATAAATTATTAGAAGAAAAAACAGAGGCAATAAGTGCCGCAGAAAAGAAACTTAAAATTTTACATGAAAACGAGAGTAAAGTTATTTCTGAGATGAATCAAAAGATTGAAGAATTGAAACAAGATGAAGCTTTACTGCAGGAAAAAATCAATGCCAAAAATCACGAACTTAAAAGGGCAGACAAACACATAGTCAAGGAAAAATCAGAAGCGATAGCGAAAGTAGAAGAGACGTTAATAACTCTGCAGGAAACAGAGCGCAAAATTGTTTCCGAGATGAAAAACAAAATTGCAAAACTTAAGGAAGAAGGGGCTGCTCTTTGGGAAAGAATTGCTGGCATGAAGCAAGAGCTTGAAAAAGTTGATAATCAATTGGTTGCTGAAAAATCTGTAGCAATAAAAGCTGCGGAAGAAAAATTAAAAATTCTGTATGAAACGGAAAATAAGATCACTTTAGAAATGAAAGCTAAGATTGAATTATTGAAAGAAGAAGAAGTTTCGCTACAGAAACAAATTGTCGATAGAAAAGAAGAATTTAATGAAACAGAAAAGCAGCTTGCAAATCAAAAATCAGAACATGTAAAAGCCGTAGAAAACAAACTTCTTTCCCTCGTTGTTGAAGACCAGAAACTATCTGAAAATATTAAGATTAAGAAACATCGTGCTGTTGATCTAAACAAAGTGCTTTCTTTCTTGTTAGAAAAAACGAAGAAAATAAAAACAAACCTCCATCAGTTAAAAGCTACTGAAGATATAAAGAAGGAACTGATTACAGAAATAAATGATGACCTTTCCGAAAAAGAAATTAAACTTGTCAGTATAGAATCCGAGTTGGAAAACAAAACTAAGGAGCTTCAGGAAACAAAAGATAATTACAACGAACTCACTAAAAGGATGGAAGCCAAAAGTAAAAAGCTACAGGAAATTGATAGTAACCTAATTCTTAAATCAAACCAAATAAGTAAAATTTCAGTCGATCTCTCCTTTATGGAAGAAAAGGCCGGACGTCTACTGGCAGAAGCAAATAATTACGAAATAAGAAGAGATGAAGCCCATAGGGAACTGATGACTGAAAGAAAAGAGTACAACAAGTTAAAAGAGGTAAATAAAAAATTAAAAGAAATGCTTCCTCTGCTTGAGCAAAGAAAAAATGAAGTTAAACAGAGTAACCATTCACTGGAAACCAGGTTTGCAGAGATGCTGCAAAATTTGAATGAAGAAATGAACGAGATAAACAAGAACCGCAGCACACTCGAAAAGATAATACTAAAGAAAGAAAAAGATATCCAAGAAAAAGACCTCCTCCTTTATGAAAAAGTTACTGCGTTAGAAGAAAGCGAAAGAATTTTAAGTATGAGACAGGAAGAGATAAACTCTTTTGAAAACCTGCTTAAAACAATTAACGAACAGAATGATTTTTTGAAGAACGACCTTTTGAATCTTGATAGGAAAGCAACCGGGCAAAGAAATCTTATCAGCGATCTTCAATTGGAAACAGAAATTCTGCAAAAAAAGAAAATTGCCGTAGAAAATAATTTGCAGGAAATTCTTTACTCTGTGAATAACAAGTTAAGAAAGTCAACTGATAGTGAAATTAAATTGAACAGCGAAATAAAAGAATATGAAAATCGTTTAACTGAACTGAATACAAGTATTAAAGAATCGATAAACGAATTGGTAGAGCTTAAAACTTCATTAGCTAACATAAAACTTGAGCATGAAGAACATCAAACCGGAATTACAAAGCTTGTTTCAATGAAAAAGAAACTTCAACAGGAAATTTCAAAACACCAGGCGGTAGTGGGAAAATACCAAAAAATTAGTGAGAAGATAAGGTTTGAACATGCAATGAAGAAAAAAGAAAGCACATCTATAATAGAAGAAAGCGCCTCAGGTAAAGATGTGAATATTGGCAAAGCAAAAAATCCGGGAGATCAGTTTCTAAAAGTATAGTGTTTTTTACTCGAGCAGTTTCTTTTTGGTGTTTAATAATTTTCCTATCCGCTAAATACATTTCTCAAAATTAACCTGATATTTCCAGTTTAATATCCTATCTTAATTATACAATACTGTAAACACTTTAATTTTGGATAGATAAAATGAGAACATTAATAAAATCAACAATCTTACTTTCCCTTCTATATACAGCGGTTCTGTATTCTCAAAACCATGTTTCATTTAATTCGCCTCCGGATTGGAGTTACAACAAAACCATCTACGAAGTTAATACCAGGCAATTTACAGGTGAAGGAACATTTAGATCATTTGAGAAACACTTGCCACGTTTAAAAGAAATGGGAGTTGGCATTCTATGGTTGATGCCCATCCATCCTATCGGTGAAAAGAACCGGAAGGGAGAGCTTGGCAGCTATTATTCTGTTAAAGATTATAAGGCTGTTAATCCTGAATTCGGAACATTGAAAGAGTTTAAAGCTCTCGTTGATAATATTCATAAAATGGGAATGTATGTTATTATTGATTGGGTTGCGAATCATACTGCATGGGATAATAATTGGACGATCGAACATCCGGAGTTTTATACACAAGATTCACTTGTTAATTTCATTCCTCCTGTTCCCGATTGGACTGACGTTGCAGACCTTAATTATGATAACAAAGAACTTTGGGCTGCAATGATAAATGCATTAACATTTTGGGTTAAAGAATATGATATTGACGGTTACAGGTGTGATGTTGCAGGAATGGTTCCAATTGAATTCTGGATTGAAGCAAGAAAAGAACTTGATAAAATCAAACCTGTGTTTATGCTTGCCGAGTGGGACACACCTGAAATGCATAAAGCATTTGATATGACATACGATTGGGGAACACACAATTTAATGAATGCAATAGCAAAAGGAGAAAAAAATGCGGAAGATATGCTTAACAATTTGAACGAAGATAAAAATAGTTATCCTACAAATGCTTTCAGAATGCACTTCACCTCAAATCACGATGAGAACACTTGGAATGGAACAGTGTTCGAACGATTAGGCAGCGCTGCTGAGACGTTTGCGGTGTTTTCTTTCTTGATTCCTGATATGCCTTTAATTTATACAGGACAGGAAGCCGGACTAAATAAACGTCTTGTATTCTTTGATAAAGATGAAGTTGAATGGGAGAAACATGAATTTCAAAAACTTTACTCACATCTCATTGAGCTTAAAAATAATAATGATGCATTGTTAAATGGAGAAAGAGGCGGCAAAATAGCTTGGGTAAACAGCACAGATAAGAAAAACATTCTTGCATTTACGAGAGCAAAAAATAAAGATAAAATGTTTGCAATCTTAAATTTTTCAGATAAAGAAGCTGAGTTTGAACTTGATGCTGAATCTATGAGCGGAACTTATAAAAATTATTTTACCGGCAAGGTTAAAACATATTCAAATAAAGAAAAATTTAATCTTAACCCCTGGGAATTCAAAGTATTTGTAAAGCAGTAATATGAATCGTGTCAATCTTACTTAAAAATATTTCTAAATCTTTTAACTCTTCTTTAGCGCTTAAAGAATTCTCATTTAATTTCACTTTGGGAAAAACTACAGTGCTTATCGGTCCTAGCGGCTGCGGCAAATCCACTTTGCTAAGATTAATAGTTGGATTGATGAAACAGGACAGCGGAACAATTACTGTTGATAATGAACTGCTTTCCAATTCAAACTTATCTTCAATAAGAAGAAGAATGGGTTATGTTATTCAGGATGGAGGATTATTCCCTCATCTTACTGCAAGAGAGAATCTATTGCTTATGCCAATCTACACCGGATGGAATCATGATAAAATTTCTAATCGTATTAATGAACTCACCCGGTTAACAAGTTTTCCCAATGATGGATTGGAGCGTTATCCCGCAGAACTTTCCGGGGGGCAGAAACAGCGTGTAAGCTTAATGCGTGCACTTATGCTCAATCCCGAATTTCTTCTTTTCGATGAACCGCTTGGTGCACTTGATCCTTTAATCAGGTTTGATCTTCAAAATGATTTAAAGCAAATTTTTAAAACACTCAATAAAACTGTTATTCTTGTTACTCACGATTTAAATGAGGCTGTTTTTTTGGGAGATAATATTTTATTGATGAAAGAGGGGAGTTTAATTCAGCAAGGAACAATTACAGATTTTATTAACAGTCCGGCAGAACCCTTTGTAACTAAATTTGTAAAATCGCAGAGAAGCACAATTGAAATCAATTAAACAAAATATGCTGTTGTTATCAATTCTGCTGTTAATTGTTTTTATTAATTTCTCACCAACAGCTTTCACCCAAACAAATAAAACGATAAAGACCGGTTCTAAAAAATTTACAGAGAATGTAATACTTGGTGAAATTATCACTCAACTTATTTATTCACTTAATGTGAATGCAGTCCACATCAGGGAACTCGGCGGAACAAGAATTTTATGGAATGCGCTGCTAAAAGGCGAGATAGATATTTATCCTGATTATACCGGAACAATTATCGAGGAGATACTTGCTGATGAAAACGTTACAAACAAAAATTTAAAGGATATACTTTCACAATATGAAATTGGTATTGTTTATCCTCTCGGTTTTAATAACACTTATGCAATTGGAATGAAAAAGGCGGATGCGAAAAATTACGGGATAGAAAATATATCCGATTTGCGTGAGCATCCCAAGTTAAAATTCGGTTTTACAAACGAGTTTATGGATAGAAAAGACGGCTGGCGGGGATTGCAAAAATTTTACAATCTTCCTCAAACAAATGTAAACGGATTGGATCACGACCTTGCTTACCGTGGGCTTGCAAGCAGCTCAATTGATGTAATTGATCTTTACTCAACCGATGCAGAAATAAACTACTACAATCTAAAAGTGTTAAAAGATGATCTGCACTATTTTACAGATTATCAGGCAGTTCTGCTTTACCGGAAAGACTTAGAAAAAACTTTTCCGAAAGTTGTTGGTGCAATTAATAAATTAAAGAACAGCATTCCTGAATCTTTGATGATAAAAATGAATTCGGACGTAAAGATAAACGGGATTAGCGAAGAGGTAGTTG
>JBATTD010000737.1:0-1747 GCA_049670345.1 Ignavibacteriaceae bacterium | reverse complement strand
CACAAGCGACTCTATTCTCTCCGGGGAGGATCTCTTTTGGGATAACTATAATCACTTTCGTAACTCCTCTTTATTGTACAAATTACAAATAATTGACGATCAAAAATTAAGAGGATTAGCAACTAATTCCAAAAAAAACAATCTTAACTTCGTAATCAAGATTCTGAGAAGGAGGGAAATTACTTATTATTTGCCTGGTTCAGGCTGCTCATGAGTTAAGCAATGAATGGTTCCAAGCCCCCATACAAGATCGACCGAATGGATTCCTATAACGTTTCTATCAGGAAAAAGTTCTGATATAATATCCAATGCAATTTTGTCATTCGGATCATTAAAGGTGGGAACAAGCACCGCATAATTTGATATGTAAAAGTTTGCATAGCTTGCAGGCAATCTTATTCCCTTAAACAGAACAGGTGATGGCATTGGAAGTTCTACAAAATTTAAGTGTGAACCATCTTCAAGTACAGCAGTTGCTAATCGTTCCCTATTTTCATTTAATAATTTATAATTTTCATCCGAAATATTTTCTTCTTCAACAATAACCACGGTGTTATGATTTACAAATCTGCAAAGGTCATCAACGTGCCCGTGCGTATCATCGCCAATAATGCCCTTTCCCAGCCAGATAATATTTGAGATGCCTAAATATTTATTAAATATTTTTTCATAATCTTCTTTTTCAAACCGTGGATTTCTTACCTGAACTACTTTATCTAACAGACATTCTTCCGTTGTAATTAATGTTCCATTTCCATTAGTATCTACTGCTCCGCCTTCAAGAACTACTCTTTTATTATTATGTCCTACTGTTATTTTTTCTATTTTTAATTTGTTTGAAATTAAGGATGGAATTTTATCATCAAGTTTGTAATCATTATATTTTGCCCAACCGTTAAACTTAAAATTAACAGCAGTTAGTTTTTTCTTTTCTTTAATAAAAAATGGCGATGAATCTCTTAACCACCCACGGTCGGGTTTTTTTATAAAATATTCAATGTTTGAAAGATCTGCATTAACAGATTTTAGAACCTTCTCTGCTTTTATTTTATGATTTTTGGATTGAACTAGTATTTTTACCTTTTCACCACGGGAGATGAATTTTACAATTTCCGCATACACCCATTTTATATTTAAATATTTTCCGGGCCAATCATTTTTGTTGTGCGGCCAGGCAATCCATGTTGCTTCGTGTGGTTCCCATTCGGCGGGTAAACGGTATTTGGGAATAGTGCTCAATAAGATTTTGATTATTTTATTATTACAAGTTCAGTTATCAAATTCAAATATCAAAAAGCAAAATTCAAAAGATTATTTTTGTTGTTTTACTTTTATAATTATTGAAGCAATTATTTTGGATATTTGATTAGCTTCGTCGATTAATTGATTAAGAGTTTCTACATCTAATTTTAATCCGTCCCTTAATATACACAGCCAATATTTACATTCGTTTGCTGATTTCAGGGCTATTTCATAAAATTTAATAAAATCTTTATTTGAATGGGAGGCTCTTGCTTCGACTACGTTAGCACCAACTGATGTTGAGGATCTTAACAATTGATCGAAAAGGCTATAATAAATTCTTTTTATATCGACACTTTCTATGAGACTTATAATACTCAAAGAAAAATTGAAACATCTTTTCTTTATATCTTCCATTTATCTTTTATTGAATTGCTCTACTTTGAATTTTGATTTACTCATCAATGAATCTTTTTGTTATATCATCATAACTATCAATTCTTCT
>JBATTD010000736.1:0-1677 GCA_049670345.1 Ignavibacteriaceae bacterium | reverse complement strand
GAAAACCAATACTGAAAATAATATCCAACGACGAAAATTTATTAGAAATATTCTTTTTTCTACGGCCGCTTTATTCTTTCCTAAATTCATAGGAGCAGAAAGTACTGCGAAGGTAAAAGACTGGGTACTATTTGGTGACTATAATGCTAAAGATCATTTGTGGGGGATGGGTATTGATATAAATAAATGTATTGGGTGCGGCAGATGCGTAAATGCCTGTAAAGTGGAAAACAATGTTCCAAAAGTACCATACTTTTTCAGAACCTGGGTTGAAAGATACCGCATTTTTAAGGGGAAAGAGACAGTTGTAGATAGCCCTAACGGAGCTATCGATGGTTTTAAGCCTCAACCTGAATCTAATGGAAATGTAATAAGAAGCTTTTTTGTACCAAAGCTTTGCAACCAATGTGACAATCCTCCCTGTGTTCAGGTATGCCCGGTAGGTGCAACGTTCAGAACAGATGACGGAGTTGTGCTGGTTGATAAGGAATATTGTATTGGGTGCAGATACTGTATTCAGGGTTGCCCATACGGAGCAAGATATTTAGATCCAGAGACAAAAACGGCTGAAAAATGTACATTCTGTTATCACAGAATTGTTCAAGGCCTCTCACCTGCCTGCGTTGAAGCTTGTCCTACACAGGCGCGTATCTTTGGAGAAGTAAAGAAAAAAGCCAGTCCGCTTATGAGGTTTATGCGCAAACATGCTATTGGTGTACTTAAGCCATCACTGAACACAGAACCAAAAGTGTTTTATGCAAACATGGATATGGAGGTAAGGTAAGTTGGAAGAAATAGTCATCCATCTGTCTTCAATGTTAAAAGAAGTTACGGGGTATATTTATCCTAATGAGATTGAACTTCACTGGGGATTGCTTGTAGTTATTTATCCATACATAACCGGATTAGTTGCCGGCGCTTTTATACTTGCTTCTCTTGTTAAAATATTCGATGTAAAAGAGCTGCAGCCAACTTACAGGATATCCATGCTTACTGCGCTGGCTTTTTTATTCGTTGCGCCGCTCCCTCTTTTAGCACATCTTGGTCATCCTGAAAAATCATACGAGATATTTTTAACGCCAAATTCAAGTTCTGCAATGGCAATGTTTGGATTTGTATATGCATGGTACTTGATGGCCGTGTTACTATTGGAAATCTGGTTCGACTACAGGAAAGATTTAATAATCTGGGCATCAAACGAAAAAGGAATTAGAAAGTGGATTCATAAAATCATCTCTCTTTTTTCAAAAGATATTTCTGAGAATGCACTTAAATTCGATAAAAAATCTATTAAGGCAGTAACACTCATTGGAATACCATCTGCATTTCTACTTCACGGATACGTTGGATTTATATTCGGTTCAATAAAAGCAAACCCCTGGTGGTCCAGTGTTCTAATGCCGATTGTATTTCTTTTTTCAGCCATTGTATCGGGCATTGCATTGGTACTGCTTATATATATGGTTATAACTCCACTGCGCAAAAAAGAAATAGATATGAAGTGCCTGGATAAGTTAGCCAGTTATTTATTCTACGTTATGATAGTAGACTTCTCTTTAGAAATTCTCGATTTCATCCATCGAAGCTATGAAGCTGAAGAATCTATTAAAATAATAGCCGAGTTAGTCTCAGGAAAACTATTCGTGAGTCTGGTGGTTATCCAGCTCTTAATAGGAA
>JBATTD010000735.1:0-4615 GCA_049670345.1 Ignavibacteriaceae bacterium | reverse complement strand
GAGTAAAATTACATTAAACATTGATAATCATCTTGAAAAAACAGTATTACAAAACGCAAAGGCAATAGTGTTTGTTACGGAAACAATGAAAAAAGATTACGTAAAAAAGTACAATTTTATCCAAGGTAAATCCAACGTACTTTACTGGGGTTACAACGAAGAAGATTTTGAAAGAATAGTAGTTTTAAAAGAACAGAAAGAAGAAAAAATTTTAGTACATGCCGGAAATATTTTTTCATATCAAAATCCTCTAAACTTCTGGAAGCAAATAAAAAAAGAATATGAGAGCGGAAATAAAATCCGCATAAAATTTATCGGGACTGTAGATCCCGAAATTAAAAAGAGTATTACCGAAGAAGAGTTAAATGAAATTACAGAATATTGTGGATTTTTGCCTTACAATGAGATGCTGAAGAGTATAAGTGAGGCGGATTTTCTTCTCGTCTGCGCAAGCGAACCGAGACATGTCCCCGGTAAGCTATTTGAAAATTTGAGAACCGGCAACCCAATTATAGCATTTGGCGATAACAACGAAGAGGTTAAGCAAATACTCGAAAATTCAAATGCAGGGATGATGTTTAATTACGATGAATCTGGCGAAGAATTTTTTACTAACTATAAAATTCTTAAAGCTCAGCCTTCCTATGTAGTGAAGTTTGACCGCAAACGTATAAGTGAAGAACTAAGTAAAATTTTAGATGCTATTTGATTATGAAATCCGTTTTTACTTTACCATTTCTCCCATTCAAAACATTTTATTACTGGCGTAAATCTTTAAATATAAACTTGCCCGAAAACTATTTGCCAAGTACGGCTTTCTTTTAGGATTTAAATTATTATTTAACGGTAAGCTCTCTCTTAAACTCTTATTTAATCCTGTTTCTATTGTGCGTTACTTCGAGTTTGATTTTGTATCTTCCTTTATCGGTAATTCTGATGATAAAGATATTTTAGATGTTTCATCTCCTTACCTTTTTGGTTTTTTTATATTAGCAAAAAATAATTGTAAATATCATTACATCAACCCGGATAAAAAGTACCTGACGAATGTGAGATCACTTGTAAACAAAATAAAATTTGCCGGAAATTCTAATTACTATCTAATTAGCTAACAATTCATCAACTGCGCTTTTTACGTTTTCAATACTAATTGAATTAATACTCAGTTTGCTTCTAAATTTATATTTCTCCGATATCTTATAATAACCGTTTAAACTTTCACTTATTGGATTTGGGTAAATCGCTTTTACATAATTAACATACTTTTGTGGATAAGGAAAAAATCTTCCATAATGAGTTCCATTAGCAATAATAACTAGTTTTGTTTTTATTGCAGCAGCAATGTGGGCGAGTCCTGAATCATTAGAAATAAATATCTCTGCTTTAGATAATAGATTTATTAAATCTATTAAAGTAGTTTTAGATGTAAAATCAATTAGATTGTGTTCATCAAAGTTATCTGAGATACTTTTTGAGTATATTATTTCTTCCGAAGAACCAACCAAAATAATTTTTAGCCCAAATTTGTTGTTAACATACTTTGCAATTTCTAGAAAATTTGAAACATCCCAGATCTTATATCTACTTCGACCACCTAAATAAAAAACAGCAAATTTACAATAAATTTTTATATCACTATCAATTGGATTTTTTTCAATGAATGGAATATTATACTCAGATTCAATCTTTAAAATTTTATGAATAAATGTTTTGTTTTTATTGAAATCAAAGACATCTGAATCATTAATCTTTATCAACTGGGTATAATATTTGTCACTTATCATTTTTTGCCAATGAAATTGAGAAGAAGAGTCAGTTGCAAAACCAATACTTTCTACACTATTTGAAAATTTTACAATTGTATCATCAATTAAAAAGTTTCTGGAATAGGAGCAATTTATTATTGTCTCAAAATCATTATTAATGCGGTTAATTATATTTTTTCTGTAAATGAATTCTTTGAGGAATTTTTTTTTGTCAATCCATATAGTTGAATTTACATAATCTTTATCGAACGTTAGAAATATGTCCTTCCATACAATGTTTCCGCATAGAGTAATGTTATATTTCCCGAACTTTTTGCTTTTTTTAAAATACTTTAAAAAGTTTCGAAAAAGTATATAATCACCAATTTCATCTAATTTTAGGATTAACAAGGAATTCTTTTTTACTTCAGATAGGCTTTTATTGATGAAAAGTCTCAGGCAATAAACTTGCCACAGTTTTATAAAACTTATGAGGAATAAAACAAATCTGCGAAATCCAAAACTCATTGATTGTCATTTATCCATTTCTATTGACAATATTTATTGAGAACGATTGAGAGCAAATTTACATATTTATCGAACGCAATCTTTTTTCTTTCATTAAATACTGTAATATAATTTTTACGCATCTTTTTAAGTGACTCGTATTTATCAACTAAGGTTGAATAGGTTATGTCATTTAGAAACATACTCTCCAATCCAATTTCCTCTGTCATCTTTGCTCTACTATCATTACCAATTACAAATGAAGGTGCCCCATAACTTGCCATTATGAAAGCACCATGAACCCTGTTCATTATTCCATATTTTGCTTTACTATAGATTTTCATATAATCAAGAAAACTATCAGAATAAAATGTATTTGCATAGGGATCAATTTTTTTTGCATTAGATACTTCACGCTTATTGTGACAAACAAATAAAATTTCTTCTTTTTCTTTTACATAATTATAAAATGTTTTTAATTCATTGAACCATTTATCGCTTCTTATTTCTCTCCCGAATGTATAATGCCCGGCTATTTGCATATAGTTTATAATTAGATATTTTTTCTCCTGCGGCTTTAAATCATATTCATCAATTGCAAATATAGAAGGACAGGGCAGTAATTGTGCGTCAAGACCAAGAGAAGATAAGACATTGTGAGCAAGTTTATCTCTTACAGTAGTTAAAGAGGACGCAAAGTAAAATTCTTTTATGTATTTAATATCTTTACTGCACTCTTTGAATTCTTTCCCGTCTGAATTAAAATCCTGGCAGGATCCTGCTGCGACATTTAGCAATATTGCGTTATGATTTTCATTAAATCTTCTGCGAATTAGGGGATCGTACCATTCATTATCTGCACAATGGCTGCCAAAATCTTTGTGACACCAATAGACAGGTGCACCGCTTTGAATAACTATGTCAGCCGCAAGTATTTTATCTTTTGTAATTTTTAAAGGTAACAGAGCATCTAAATTTTTTGAGGGTAAATTGAATTTTGAAATTTTCATGTTCTTGAAAAATTCAAATCCATGCCTTACAGTAATTGGAGAATGCTTGTGGATGTTTTGAAATGATAATTCTTTTCCCTTAAAAACCTGTTTTAGTAAATACTTTATGCCTTCCCTAACAAAATCATCACCAACGTTATGATCAATCGTAGTAATAAATGTAATTATCATTTGGGCTTCCTTAATGATGCAACTACTATATATGGTTTTTGCAATTCTACGTGATTCTCAGAATAATTCATAAATACTTTGGACAATAAATAAAACAATTTACCAAACAATACTGAACTAATTTTAGAACTCATCAACTGGGCAAATCTTTTGTTTATATTATTGGGATAATAAAATCTTTCACCTAAAAACATTTTTGACTGCACATATAATCCAGACGGTTTTATTATTTGATTGTATAACCTTTCCTCATCATAAAACCTCTGGAAAAAAATTGTCTTGTTCTTTTTCCCTTTTATCGAATAAACATCCCCCGATTTATATTCATTAAATCCTTTTTTATAAAAGGGTACTGAAAAGATAAATAATCCATTTTCATCTAACAACTTAACTACATTTTTAACAGCAATAGAATCGCCTCCATTTTCAGGGTGGATATGTTCTATAACTGAAGATGAAAAAATATAATCAAATTTATGTGGTAATTCATCAAGAATATTTTGATTAGTAACATCAACTTTTACTGTTGTGATATTCTTCAAGTTCATAATCCTTTTTATTTTTTCCATTTCGTGAAGCTCAGGTTCAAAAGGATTTATATATATAATACTCCAATTATTCGAAATTTGAGCTAAGGAAGCAGATAAAATTTGAGGGGAGCTAATATCCAGAATTTTAAGTTTTCTTTCTTTCTCGGTAATTATCTTTGAAAGAGTAAGAACTACCGGCAATTCGATTGTTCGCACATAATCTATCGGTTTGAAAAAAAATTTTAACTCTTTATTTACAATGCCCTTCTTTGATAGGATTCGTGTTGTTCGTTTTATCAGTTTTACAGATTCATTAAATATTTGCAATTTTATATACCCAATTCTTTATCTTATTTCCCATAACAAATTTTCTAAAATATTTTTTATCCAAATATTTTTTTCTCTCGATTTGCGATGGATGTTTTAATGGGAAAACCAACTCAGAATATTTATCAATACCAGAATGAGGTGATGAAAAGGTTGTGTGTGTTGCACTATTGTCGAAACCAATATTGGCAATTAAACTTTTCGAAGGAATAATACTAAGTCCGTTTTTCAATAATTTTGTAAATGACCATTGATAATCCCAGGTATCAATTTCATTATGATAAATTCCATCGAATATTTTAATACGCCATCTTTTCTCAAGTAA
>JBATTD010000734.1:0-3759 GCA_049670345.1 Ignavibacteriaceae bacterium | reverse complement strand
TGTAGATTTTCTTGTGAATACTACCGGTTTAGCTAATTTTGATCCTTATGGTGTTATTAGCGGCACGTTTGATGAAGCAACCACGTTTGACTTGGGCGCTGCATTTTCCAACGGAAATGTGATTCCAGGTTATGTGCTTCGCAATGGTGAAGGTGATAGAGGAGATGTTAGGGCTGCAGGAAAATGGGAAAATGATGTTTGGACTGTTGAGTTCAGAAGAAAGAATTCCGGTTCTGATAATGACTTTGCAGTTCCTTCCGGTGGTACAGTTGTTTTTACTCACGAGATTTTCGATAACACCGGTGGTGGACATGTTAATGATGGATGGGATGAAACTGTTTACACATTAGATTTCTCCGGAATTGTGGGTGTTGAGGACGCAGACCAGTTACCACAGACTTATGCTTTAGATCAGAATTATCCGAATCCATTTAACCCAACAACAACAATTACTTATGCAGTACCTCAGAACTCATTCATTTCGCTTAGAGTTTTTGATGTTCTTGGTAATGAAGTTCAAACACTTGTGAATGAGACAAAGAGTGCCGGTACATATTCTGTTAGTTTTGATGCTGCAAGTGTACCAAGTGGTGTTTACTTCTATACACTTGAAGCAGGAAACTTTGTTTCCACTAAGAAGATGGTATTAATTAAATAATTAATATAATTAACAAGGAATTAATCGATCATTGAATCGATTAATTCCTTTCAATACTAAAGTTAAAATCAAAACAATATAATTATTCTTTACAAAGAAGGAGAAAATACACAGTGAAGAAATTTTTTCTTTTTATAGTAAGTGTAATGCTATTCTGCGCTACAACTTTGATTGCGCAGGAACTTACACTAAAAACATATGGTGTCTCACCAAGGGACGTTGAAAGAGACACTCTCGAACATTACTTTGACCAGCGTTACAACAGCTTACAAAATGTAGGAGTTGAGACAAAGGTATTTCTGCAAGGTCAATTTGTTGATTCTACTTTATCAACACCTACATGGACATTTCTTGAGAAACCAGCTGGTTCAACCGCTGCTTTTGGTACTACTAAAGATCTGAGTGACTCTACACAACTGACAACATTTATACCAGATGTTATTGGTGGTTATATAGTAGAATTCGCAGATGGATCGGCAGCAGATACCATTAGAATCAGTGCAGGATTGTTTCTTGGTGTCACAAACGGAGATCCAAACTGTAAGGTTTGTCACAATACCGCTCAGTGGGATTTCAAATATGATAAATGGATGGAGACAGGTCATGCTCATGCTTTGGAAAAAGGATTAGATGGCGAAAAAGGTTCATTCTTCAATAATGACTGCGTCCAATGTCACTCCACAGGATATGATCTTCTTGCCAGTAATGATGGATTTGATGACTTTCCTTTTGTATTTCCAGATACATTAATGCCCGGAATGTATGATTCATTATTAACCGTTTATCCGGATGCTATGGCAAGAGCAAATATCCAGTGCGAACAGTGTCATGGTCCTGGAAGCGAACACTTTGGAAATAAATTCAATATTGCAAAAGTTATGAACGTTGAAAATTGTAATTATTGTCATAACGCCGGAACCCACCATGTATATGGAGAACAATGGCTTTATTCAGGTCATGATGCAACGGAATTTGACGGACGTGGTTTTCACGGCGGCCATGGTGTAGGTGCTTTTATTGCTCGCGGTAATTCAGCTAGTTGTGCACCATGCCATAGTGGTGCCGGACACGTTCAATGGGAAAATGAAGGTAGACCGGTTAATGAATTCGGATTGCCGGCTTCTATCACAGACGTTCCTGAGACAACTAAGCATACTTGTGCTACTTGTCATGATCCTCATGATGCTACGAATGAACATCAATTGAGATTTGCGGATACTCAGCTCGGAGACGGCACTCCAATCACCATGGATTTATACGGTGCTGGTGCGAACTGTATGCAATGCCACAGAGCTCGTCGTAACGCTCCTACTTATTCAGCCGATCCGGGCAACGCTAGTTCACACTATGGTCCACACCATGGACCACAGGCAGATTTATTATTAGCTGGAAACATTCCTGTTTTTGAAGATGAAAACGGTAATCTTATTGAATTTCGAACTTCGCCTCATGCTGTTGCTGTACTTACTGGTCACGATAAAGGAGACGCTTGTGTTAATTGTCATATGGCCGGTGAGCATTTAGATCCTAATGGCGATGTTAATCTTGTCGGCGGGCATTCGTGGAATATGAATGATCCTGAAGGAACTGATTTTGTTGAAGCATGCGCTCCTTGCCATGGTCCTATTGGTACATCATTCAAAGATAAAAAATATTATTTCAATGGTGTTGCAGACCATGACGGAGACGGAATAGCAGAAGGCGTTCAGTTAGAAGTCCATGGTTTGATGGAACAACTAGCTTTATTATTACCACCAGTGGGAGTAGATGAAGTCTTAGTTGAAGAAGGCGATTCAACTCTTACCCCATCAATCATGAAATCAGCTTATGTATATGTATGGATTGATGAAGACAGAAGTTTTGGTATTCACAACCCGGCTTTCACTGTTCAATTGTTACAAGTTGCTATCGAAGAAGTTGGCGGTGTAGTATCTGCTGTGTATCCTGAAAGTGGAATGCCTCAGGATTATCAATTAGCACAGAATTATCCTAATCCGTTCAATCCTTCAACTACAATTGAGTATTCATTACCAGAACAGGCAGATGTTACAATAAAAGTTTACGACGTATTGGGTAATGAACTTGAAGTATTATTCAGTGGAAATGAGTCTGCCGGCACTCATAGCTTAAACTGGAATGCTTCAAATTATGCATCGGGTATTTATTTCTATTCAATGAATACCGGTACATTTAATCAAGTAAAGAAGATGTTACTGATAAAGTAAAAAGAATTCCTGTTATCAAATATTATTACAGCCACCCGAATCTATTATTCGGGTGGCTGTAATTCTAAATAAAGTTATATGCCCGGGAAAATGGTTTTATTAATTTGTGGGAAGGGTATATAATTAGCACTCCCACATCAATTTATGTATTATTAATTAAGCATAATGTATTAAATAAGGAGATAACATGCTTTCAAAATTGCCAATAACATTTATATTACTTTTAGCAGTTAGCTTTTTGGGCTTTAGTCTATACAAGACTAGTTACAAAGGCGATTCAAAATATGTAGGGGTAAAAACGTGTGGAATGTGTCATAAAAAAGAGGATGTTGGGCAGCAACTTATAATTTGGCAGAATAGCAAGCATGCTCAAGCGTATAAAACTCTTCAAACAGAGGAAGCAGATAAAATTGCAAAAGAGAAAGGATTTAAAACAAAAGCTGCTGACACACCTGAATGTTTAAAATGTCATGTTTCAGGTTATGATATTGATCCATCACTTCTCGGTAATAAATTCAAGATAGAAGATGGCGTACAATGTGAGACATGCCATGGACCCGGATCAGAATACAAGTCTAAGAAAGTGATGGCTGATAAAAAACTTGCCGTTGAAAATGGATTGATACTATACGATAATCCGGAAGAATTATGTGTAAAATGTCATAATGAGGAGAGTCCGGTATTTAAGGGATTTAACTTTGAAGAGCGATGGGTAAAGATAAAACACAGTATTCCTAATTAATAACAATTTTAGAAATTGATTTTTAATAAATTGGTAAAAACTTTATTATCTTAACACGTAAAATTATTTAACCTAGAGGATAATAATGGCATTAAATAGAAGAAAATTTGTTAATTCTTTGCTTGGAATAGGAG
>JBATTD010000733.1:0-5133 GCA_049670345.1 Ignavibacteriaceae bacterium | reverse complement strand
CTTAAGAACATACGCGCAATTTCTAAATTATCAGGGTATAAAAACATTTAAAGAAACACCGGCAACCGTTCCAAATGCATACTGGAAGACCTGGGGATATGAGGTGGATTTTAAATTAAGCGATATTTATTCTAAAGTGGCTGAGTTCAAGGAGTTGGGTATTGAGATGGTCGTTCTCGATGATGGTTGGTTTTCAAACTACGGTGATTGGGAACCAAGTACTGAAAAAGATAAATTTCCTGAAGGTCGAAAAAGTCTTGCGAAATTTGTAAGTGATATGCATAATGAAAGACTAAAGGTTGGAATTTGGTGGTGTCCGTTAAGCGTAGAACCGCTTTCGGAGGTTGCGAAAATGCATCCTGACTGGTTTATGCTGCAAAACGATGGCAAACCGTATATTATGCAGGATCCGTATATTAGACAGGATCCTAAGGCGCATTTCCTATGTCCAGACTACGCGCCCGTGCTGAATTTCTGGGCAGAACAAATTGAAAAACTATTCATAACATTTGATCTGGATTTTATTTATCACGATTGGGCAAATTTAATTGAAGTTCCGCCATGCTATAATCCTTTGCACAAACATGAGTCTCCACTCTCACCATATTGGAATTTGTCCAACCAATATAAACTCATGTATGAAAAGGCACAATCTATTAAACCTGGTTGTGCTATTGAAATGTGCGAATGCGGCCGTCCGCATGACCCTTATAAAATGCCTTATTATAATATTACCAATGCATCTGATGCAACTTCTAAAGAACAAGTGAGACAAAGACTAAAACTAGAAAAAGCTATTAATGGTTCAAAAGTATACTTTAATCCGGGTTATGTACTACCTGAGGTAAAAGAAGACTGGGGCTACGATCCATGTGAAATTGATGAATGTGTTGCGATGGGAGGCTACTTTGAAACATATTATACTGAATTGTCACCTGAGAAGAAAACGGAGTGGATGAAATGGCTAAAAATATACAGGGAAGAACAAATTTATAAAGGTGAATATTTAAATCTCTACGATATTGAATTTGATAATCCAGCTGTTCATGTAACCAAAAAAGATGATGTGTTTTATTTCTTCGCACAGGGACCCTTTGAAGGTGATTTTGAGATCCGAGGATTGGAAGAAGGGAAATATAAGGTTAACGATCTTTTTACAAAAGAGTTTATTTCAATTGTTGATGGACCGGTTACAAAAATAAATCTTAAAAGAGATGGTAATGTTCACTTGAAAGTTGAGGTTGTAAATTAAAAGCAGAATATCCGCAAAACGTTAACTAATAACAGAATTATAAATTATTAATAAACAAAAACGGAAATAAAATAATGGTAATAAATAAATATTTATCTCGAGCAATACTAGTTTTTTTTATTTCACTTTTAATTATTGGTTGCTCCGAAAAAGAAGAAAAAAAATGGGAACCAAATACTGATTGGGGACATTGGATTTTAGGACATAAATCGGATCCTGAATTTCTTGAAAAAAACAATATGACAATTACATTTGGCAGTGGTGCACCTAATGTAGACGAAGTGACCAGGGCGGAATTTGATAGTTTAATGGAAGAAGCAAAAAAATTTAATGAGTCATATCATAAAAAAGGATATATAGTACTCCGATACCTTTCTACTTCTCTAAACGGAAATTCCGAATCAAATAAGGATATTCCAAAAAAAGAACAGATTAATTTTCTGAAGTTTTACAATGATAGATGGGCAGATTTTGAAGACTACATTGGTCCAAAACCGGAAGAAGATCCTACTTCCTGGATAATGGTTAGAACCGATGGGAGTTTCCCATATTATCGTTATGCACGATATGGTGAAGAAACTGATGAGGGTTTTGAGGCTTGGGGTGTCCCGGTTAATCCTGGTTATCTTAGAATGATGGAAGGCAGAATTCGTGCACAAGCTGAAACGGGAATTGATGGTTCATATATTGACTGGACTCATATCGCTGAAGAAACATCTTACGATGAATATTCAAAAAAGGGATTTATAGCTTATCTAAATAAAAATCTTCCATCTAATATCGGTAAACAAAAATATGGTATTACTGATTATGAGAAAATTAAACTCCCCGAAAAACGTGGTGAAAAATTCTGGATGGAATGGATAACTTACAGAGGAGCACAAGTTGCCGAGTTTCATAAACATATGCGAACAATTGCTCGTAAGTATAATCCGCATTTTATGGTTTCGGGCAATGTTTTCGGGGGATTTGGCTTTGGCCCTATTGCATATCTTGGAGCCGGAAATATTGAAATGTTAGGGCGAGAAGGTTATGACGATTTCATCTATTCGGAAATGCAAGAATATTTAGATGCTGCACCAAGGAATAAAGATGGTGTTAAAATTACAAACAGTCCTGTGTTAAAGTATGTGTCGGCAGCAGCTCATGGTAAGCCAGTAATTGTTTACGCAACAGAGATAACAAAACCAATCTTTCCTAATCCTACTGAAAAATGCCTTAGTGCTATGTCGCAGATAAATATTGCTGAAGCTGTTGCAAATCAATGTATCTTCAGAGAGAAACGAGAAACTCCACAGGGTGCTACTGATATGTATTCATTTCTTGCAAAAAACCGTCCGGATCTGATAGGATCAAAGCTCTATAGTAATATTGGAATATTGGGCTCAATAAACCAGTACCTTGCTGACGAACAAAGTTTCGCTTTTAGTACTTCAAGAGTATTTACGGATAAAGGAATATCACATGTATTTTTAGTTGAAGATGATTTACTAACAAATAAAGTAAATCGATTTGATTTAATAATACTGCCCTATATGCCTTTATTAAGTTTGGAAAAACAAAATGCATTAGTAGAATTTGTTAATAAAGGAGGAAACCTAATTGTTCTAGGTGCGACTGGTATCAAAGACCAGTATGGTCTTGCAAATAAAAACATTCCTCTTTTAGAAGCTGCACAACTATCACATTATCCTAAAAAGAATGCATCTAAATCCATCGGGAAAGGTAAAATACTATTTATGCCTTTGCAAATCCCAGATCATAAATACCTAACTAAGTATGAACAGAAAGAAGGGACATTTTTTGGCTCCTCTATGATGGATGTTTTTGCTGATGTACCGGAAGCATATACACGAGATAAAATGCATCCCGAATTGCGGAGAGAATTAGATTTAGTTGTTGAAGAGTCAGCCAAAATATTGAATTCAAAAATAACAAAGATTGATGGAGATAATAAGTTTGTTGAATTGAGCGTAATGCGAAAGAATGATGAACATTTACTGATTCATCTTGTTAATTATGATGTAACCATTGATGGAGATATTACTCCGGCAATAGATGTTAAAGCGCAAATTGACATTCCCGTAGGCCTTTCAGTAAAGAATATAACCTATAGCGGTGAGTTAGGAGAGATGCAAAACTTAAAATATGATATTAAAGAAAGTAATGGAAAAATAATGGCTAATGTTACTTTTCCGAGTTTGAATATTTATGGCCTAGCAAAAATAGAATTTGAATAAACATAATTTTAATTGAAACAAAAAAATTTACTTCTGATATAAATATTATTATCTGACAATATAACTTATCATAAAAAAAAGGAGAAATTTGTATGAGTATTCAAATGAATCGAAGAAAATTCATTAAAACAAGCGCGGTGACTGGATTAGCAGTAGCCTATGCTCCAAGTCTCCTAGTAGGACAAATAGATGACCGTAGGGCTCGAATTGGTTTTATTGGTGTTGGAAGTCAGGGGACAAATTTGCTGCAAGTTTGTTTAGATATGAAAGATGTTGATGTTCCGGCAATTTGTGATATTGATATGGAACACTTAGCTAGGGCACAACGCCTTGTAGAAAAATCAGGAAGAAAAAAGCCTGAAGGCTATTCGAAGAATGAATATGATTATCAAAATATGGTGACCCGGGATGATTTGGATGGCATTATAATAGCAACTCCTTGGGTGTGGCATACTCCGATGTCGGTGGATTCAATGAGAGCAGGTAAATATTGTGCACCAGAAGTCTGGGGCGCCTCTTCAATCGACGAGGTCTGGCAATTAGTACGAGCATCAGAAGAGACTGGCATGCCTTGCATGATGTTGGAGAATCATTGCTATGATCGTGATAGCATGGCAGTCCTAAACATGGTAAGAAAGGGATTGTTTGGAGAATTGATTCACTGTCAATGTGGTTATCAGCATGATTTACGTAATGGAAAATTTGATTCCAAAGGTGATTTGACATGGAGGTCCTTGCATTCCGCAAAAAGAAATGGTGATCTATATCCAACACATGGAATAGGTCCAATTGCCAATTGCCTGGATATAGATAGGGGAAATCGGTTCGCCACATTAACCTCCACCGCAACAAAAGCTCGCGGACTTAGTAAGTTTGCCAGGAATAAATTTGGCTCAGATAACCCAAATGCAAAAAGAGATTTTGCACTTGGTGATATTGTTACTACAGTTATCAAATGTTCAAACGGAGAAACAGTTATTATTAATCATGATACAAATTCGCCGCGCCCATATTCCAACATGTACAGGGTACAGGGTACAAAAGGATTGTGGATGGAAGATAATATGTCAATTTATTTAGAAGGTACCAGTCCGGAACATACCTGGGAACCATTTGAACCTTATATGAAAAAATATGAGCATCCTCTTTGGAAAAAGTTTTTAAATATGGAAATAGAAGCAGATCATGGAGGTGCAGATTACCTGAAGACAAGAGCTTTTGTTGAATGTGTTAAAAGAAAAATTCCGACTCCTATTGATGTATATGACACGGCTTCATGGATTGTAATAACACCTCTTTCAGAACATTCCATCTCACAGGGTAGTGAGCCTATTGAATTTCCAGATTTTACTATGGGCAGTTGGATGAGAAGAAAACCGATTTTTGGGCTAACGGACGAATATTGAACTGGAATATATATGCAGTCAAGAAAAGTTTTGATTTATACGTTTCTTGTATTTATTGTTTTATTATCTCTATCAGCATCAGGAATATGTCAGAATCTTGATGAAAAAGTTAGATTGGTTTTCAATATCCATCAGGAACGGGATATTTATGATCAAAGTGATTATGGCGAACCCCCTCAAATTGCAATTTGGCTTGAGGATTCAGAACACCTAACAGTTAAAACAGTCTTTGTAA
>JBATTD010000732.1:0-5540 GCA_049670345.1 Ignavibacteriaceae bacterium | reverse complement strand
GGTAGGTATTATGAGATATGCCAGTGTGTTAGGACTTTGTTTAACCTGTAACAACATTATTAACTGTTTTTTTCGCAAACTCCATGATCAACCAGTATGGTATTGTGAACTGTTTGACAATTCTGATTATACGGTGGAAAATCGAATTGATTACAGTAATGCACTAACTAAAGATATTGAAGATTCTGTCCATGTTAATGAAGAATCTTTTAGTGTTAATGCAAAAGAAGCAAATCAGTTTGAAGGATTATGTTCCAACTGTGAGAATCGAGAGTCCTGCTCTCTTCCAAAACGAGATAGTGGTGCTTGGTACTGCGAGGAATATCAGTAAAACTTTTTTTGTAACACCTATAGCTGTTTTTATGGAAAAGTAGTATGGAACATGATGATTTAAACGAAATATTTGAAAAAAATAATCATAAACTTGGGGGATTAATTTCTGCACTCGAAGAGATCCAGTCGAAATACAGCTACTTACCTGAAAAAGCGCTAAAAGAAGCAGCCGAAAAAACTGGACACTCACTTGTTGACGTTTACGGAGTTGCCTCCTTTTACAAGTCATTCAGTTTAAAGCCGAGAGGTAAGCATCTTATTTCTGTATGTTTAGGCACAGCCTGCCATGTCCGGGGTGCAAATAATATCGCGAGGGAGGTACAACAACAATTAGGTGTTAAGGACGGCGAAACAACTTCCGATAAAGTGTTCACCTTGGAAGCGGTAAATTGCTTAGGAGCTTGTGCTCTTGGGCCTGTTGTTGTAGTGGACGGTCATTATTTCCCGCAGGTAAAAGCCTCTAAAGTCACTGATATTATTGAGAAAACTCACACTGGTCTTGATGCTGTAGTGATTGAGACTGATCAGCGTATCTTCCCGGTTGAAGTAAGTTGTGCCCGATGCAACCATACTCTAATGGATCCTGAACACCAAATTGATGGTCACCCTTCCATTCGATTTACAGTGTCTTTCGATAACAAGCATGGCTGGTTTTTATTATCCTGCCTTTATGGTAGTCATAACATTGCCACGGAGTATGAAATACCACCAGGTACTATATTAAATATTTTCTGTACACATTGCCATGCTGAACTGATCGGTGGAGCCAGGTGCGGGGAATGTAAAGCGCCAATGGTGCCAATGATCGTGCGTGGAGGCGGCGTAGTACAAATATGCGCCCGTCGAGGTTGTAAGGGACACATACTTGATCTGGGTAATTCTTCTGTTGAATGATGTTCAAATTATATGCAAATAGACTAGGAGACTATTAGATGAGGAAACTTTCATCTATTGAGGAACTTCTTGATTTTCGTCAACGCATACTTAGCGAAAGATCGGTTCGAGCTGTTCAACCTACTTTGGTTGTATGTTCTGGTACTGGCGGACAGGCTAGCGGCTCAAACGATATAATCAGGATAATCAAACGTTACATTATTGAACATAATATGAGCGAAAAAATAAACCTCAGGATTACTGGTTGTCAGGGCTTTTGTGAAATGGATCCTTTTATCTTAGTCGAACCAGGTCAACATTTATATACCAGGCTAAGAATGGAAGATGTTCCTAAAGTTATCGAAGCAACAATGAACGGAAAAGTAGAAGATGAATTAATCTATAAAGAATCGCGAGATCAAAAAGTTTATCACTGTCAAAACGACATTCCATTTTTCGAAAAACAAACGCGAACAATTCTTGGTAATAATCAAAAACTAGATCCGATAAGAATTCTAAATTATTTTGAGCAGGATGGTTACTCCGCTTTTGAAAAGGTTTTATCCAGGAATGATCCGGAATGGATTATCAAAGAAGTTCAGAAATCTGGTTTAAGAGGCCGTGGAGGTGCAGGTTTCCCAACCGGCAAAAAGTGGAAATTGGCCCGCGCTTCTCATAATGGTAGCGGACAAAAATATATTGTTTGTAATTGTGACGAGGGCGACCCGGGCGCGTATATGGATCGAAGTCTTCTTGAGGGTAATCCAAATGCAATCATCGAAGGTATGATCATTGCTGGAATAGCTATTGGTGCTACTCAAGGGTTCATATATGTACGTAGTGAATATCCACTGGCAATCAAACATACAGTCATTGCACTCAGGCAAGCTGAAGACCTTGGCATTTTAGGAAAAAATATCCTAGGCACAGGTATCGATTTCAACATAGAAATCATTCGCGGTGCCGGGGCATTCGTATGTGGTGAAGAAACCGCCCTTATTAAATCCATCGAGGGTTTTATGGGAGAACCAAGACAACGACCACCCTACCCGATTACAAAAGGGATAAATGGAAAGCCTACTTGCATTAACAATGTGGAAACGCTAGCTAATATACCCGTAATTATCAAACAAGGAGCCAAGGAGTACGCTAAAATAGGAGTGCCCGGCAGCACCGGTACAAAAATATTTTCACTTGTTGGTAAAATTAAAAATACCGGGCTAGTAGAAGTACCACTAGGTATCAAAATGAGCGAAATTGTTTATGATATTGGTGGTGGTTCCGCTAGTAAAGCAAAGATCAAGGCAGTTCAGACAGGAGGACCTTCAGGAGGATGTATCCCAGCCAATATGTTTGATCTTACAATTGATTATGACAGTCTTGCCAAAGCTGGTTCAATAATGGGTTCAGGGGGAATGATTGTCATGGACGAAAACACTTGTATGGTGGATGTAGCGAAGTACTTTATGAATTTTTTAAAGGACGAGTCATGCGGGAAGTGTTTTACTTGCCGCAAGGGCACACAAAGGATGTATGAAATTCTCGATGAAATTACCACAGGAAAAGGAACACTTAAGCACCTCAATCTTCTTGAGGAGCTTGCTCTTGTTGTAAAGGATACTACGATGTGTGGTCTCGGGCAATCTGCTTCCAATCCGGTGCTTAGCACTTTACGTTATTTCCGGGAGGAATACGAAAGGCATATCATCGACAAAAGATGTGATGCTTTTGTATGCACTGAACTTGTAGGAGCACCTTGCCATTCTGCATGCCCCGTAGGAACAGAAGCGTGGCGTTATGTCGCACATATTGCCCGTGGTGAGTTCGAAGAAGCCTATTCTGTTATCCGCGAAGCTAATCCATTCCCTTCGGTATGCGCCCGCGTCTGTGATCATCAATGTGAAGAGCGTTGCCGGCTGGGAACAAGCGGAAGTGATCCGATAGCTATAAGGGCTCTCAAACGCTTTATCACAGATCGCACTGATCCATCAACTTACAAACCGGTAAGGGAAGCCAGCACGACTAAAGATTCACCTTCGGTAGCAGTTGTTGGCTCAGGTCCGGCTGGGCTTACAGCGGCTCATTATCTTTCATTAAAAGGTTATAATGTTACTGTTTTTGAAGCTGAGGATGAACCGGGTGGGATGCTGTTCTGTGCTATTCCATCCTACCGCCTGCCCAAAGAGACTATTAAAAACGAGATAGCATCGCTTCTGGATGATAATATCACCGTGAAATGCAACACTGCGCTTGGACGTGACATTACAGTTGACCAGTTGTTAAACGAAGGATATAAAGCTGTTTTACTAGCTATGGGTGCACATAAGAGTCGACCGCTCGGGCTCGAAAATGAGGACGTTCAAGGTGTATATCCATCAATAGGGTTTCTTAAAGCATTTAATTTGCAAAATAAAGAACTTGCTAAAGGACGAGTTGGTGTGATAGGTGGGGGTAATTCCGCTATTGATGCAGCACGTACAGCTCTCCGTCAGAGGGATGTAGAAAGCGTCACTATACTTTATCGTAGAACACGGGAAGAGATGCCCGCTTTTGCAGAAGAAATTGAAGCTGCAGATCAGGAAGGGATAAAAATTCAAACACTAGTATCACCTAAGAAAATAATTACTACCAGCGGTTATTTTTCAGGTCTTCAATTTATTAAAAATGAATTAGGTGAAACAGATTCTAGTGGTAGACGTCGGCCTATTCCCATTGAGGGTACTGAACGTGTAATGGAGCTCGATACGCTAATTGTGGCTATAAGTGAGGACTCTGGCATCGATAGCATCGGTCCAGCCCGTTCCAGTAAAATTGAAGTAACCGATTGGAATACGGTAAAAGTTGATGGAAAAACATTGCAAACTAGCCGACCGGGAGTGTTTGCAGCAGGTGATGTAGTTACAGGTCCTAACACTGTTATTCAAGCCATAGCTGCTGGTAAAAAAACCGCTATAATGATTAACCATTATATAAAAGGTGAAAATTTGGATCAACCAGCAGAACTTGAATTGCCTCATGTCTATGTAGAGCCTGTAGAGGTTGAAGATGAAGATACTTCACAAATCGGGCGTGTTGAAACACCTAGGGCTTCTGTCGATTGGCGTAAGCGGAATTTTGCCGAGGTAGAAGTATCGCTTTCTGCTGAAGAAGCCATCTGCGAATCAAAAAGATGTTTGCGATGTGATCTTGAATTCACGCAACCGAAAGAAATAGAGGAACCAAAGGTTATAGCAGGAGAAAACTAAAATGATTTCATTTACTTTAAACGGCCTTAAAGTATCTGTTGAAGCAGGTACTACCTTATTGGAAGCAGCTAAGTTTTATGGTTTTCCTATTCCAACATTATGCCATATGGAAGGGCTTTCCCCTTATGGAGCTTGTCGTCTTTGTGTGGTTGAAATCGGTAAGGAACCTAACAGCAGACTAGTCAGTTCCTGTACATACCCTGTGGAAGAAGGATTGAACATAAGAACTACGTCCTCGAGAGTGCTTAAGGCAAGGAAAATGATATTGGAACTTTTGCTTGCTTCTTGCCCTCAATCTAAGGTTATTCAGGATCTTGCCGCGGCGCATGAAGTCCGCCAGCAGCGCTTCAGACAAGAACATGAAGATTGTATTCTTTGTGGTTTATGTGTACGAATGTGTGAAGAGCAGATGATGGCAAAGGCTATTGGTTTCAGGGGACGAGGTGAAAAGAAAAGCATCGGGACTCCATTCGATATTAAATCAGAAGAATGCCGTCTTTGCGGTGGCTGTATATATGTCTGTCCAGCTTGTCAGCTTAGGTGCACTTATACGGAACCGGATAAGGCAATCTGCGGAGGTTGCGCAAATCTCAGTCCGCCCTGCGTTGAAAAAGAACAATTTAATGATATGATGTGCTACATGGAACCCTGTGTTGCATGTGAAATAAAAAAAGATTAAAAAATAACGGAGAATAATATTATGACAACAACACTCTCGAGAATTAACTCATCAGCTGCAACTTTAACAAAGAACAGGACAGAAGACTCAATAACACCCGCATCGGGAATGTGCGTAACTTGTGTAGACGGGTGTATCGGTATGTGCGAAATAGGAAAATCTGCATACAGAGGCCACGAGGTGATTTACCCACAGCCTTTTGGTGTTATCACAACCGCATCAGAAAAAACCTATCCAGTTGATTACTCACATTTTAATATTATGGGTACTGCCGTGGGTGCACATGGAATTGAAGCTGATAGCGATAAAGCAATTTTTCCAGCTGTAAATATTGAAGTTGCTTTCGGGCATGATAAGGGATTGAAATTCCGCTATCCGTGGATTATACCAGGTATTGGTTCAACTAATAT
>JBATTD010000731.1:0-3237 GCA_049670345.1 Ignavibacteriaceae bacterium | reverse complement strand
CCGCAATACATTGCAGTTTGTTTGATTGCAATGGATCCGGAAGCTTATGGTTTTACAAATATCCAATACGATGAACCTTACAAATATGAAACTTACAATGTTAAAGGTGCTATAGATCTTGGATTTCTTTCATCGAGTGCAAAAACGGACCTCGAATCATTAATGGATTTGAATCCTGAACTAACTCAGTTAAGCACTCCACCTGACTATGAAGGTGGGTATCCTTTGAAAATCCCGAAAGGTTCTTTAGAAATATTTGCATCATTAATGGAAAATATTCCGGAATCCGCAAAACGCACTTTTCTTGTTCATACAGTAGTAAGAGGAGAGAATTTATCACTCATTGCTGATAAATATGGTGTTACGGTTTACGATCTTGCCGATGCAAATAATATTTCAACCAAGTCAAAACTTTATACCGGTGTTAAAGTAAAAATTCCTGTACTTGTCGATCCGCAGGAAAATGATTACGCATTTAATACCGATACTCAGTTAGCTTTAGAAAATGGAAATAATTCGGATAAAAATTATGAGTCACCATATACAAAGCTTAATGGAAACTTGAAAGTTGATAAAGCCACAACTACAGAGAATACAACAATTGCAGTTAGTGATGAAGAAACAAATGAAACAGAAACTCTTGAAGAACCCGTTCTATCTTCTCCCGTAATTCCGGAAGGATATGTTTCTGTTGATTACAGCGTAAAAAAAGATGATAGTCTTTTAGGTATTGCAGATAGATTTAATTCAAGAGTAAGTGATATAAGAAACTGGAACAACATTCCTTATACAACAACAATAAGAGTTGGACAGAAATTAAAAATTTATGTACCAAGTGAAAACCAGGATTATTTTACAAGCATTGATAAAACTACAAAGATTGAAGAAAAGGCAATAATTGAAAGTCAGATAACTTATCATAAAATAAGAAGAGGCGAAAATCTTGGTCTCATTGCTTCACGATACGGTGTAAAGGTTAGTCAGATTAAAGAATGGAATCATCTAAGAAGCAATAGAATTATTGCTGGTAAAAATCTTAAATTATATACTGGCGGAATAACACCAACGACAAGCATTGTCAGCACAAATAAAGTTTACAAAGATACTAAAGCAAATTTAAGTAGGTACAGGGTGCGCAAAGGAGATGCTATCAGTAAAATTGCTGAAATGTACGGTGTAACTAACAGGGATATTAGAAGATGGAATGGACTGAAAAGCAATAAAATTATTGCAGGACAAACATTAAAGATTTTTTCCAATTACCAGATTGCCGATGAGAACGAAACAAAATCTTCCACAACTAACTCTAATGTAAATTATTATAAAATAAAATCCGGCGATACTATCGGAGGAATTGCAGAACTTTACAATGTGAGCGCTTCCGATATCCGTAAATGGAATGGAATATCAGGTAATAAAATAGTTGCGGGTAAAACTCTTAAAATATATTCCGATTCTTATACAGGCAAGAAAGATAAAACTACTACAGAAACTACTTCCGGAAGCTACACTAATTACACTATTAAAAAGGGAGATAACTTAGGAGGGATAGCTGAGCAATACGGAGTTTCAGCAAGCGACATTCGAAAGTGGAATGAAATGTCTGGCAGTAAAATTATTGCAGGTGATAAATTAAAAATTTATACAAACTCAACTAAACAAGAAAAGGTAACCACAACAAATACTGTTAAATCAGATAATTACAGTTACCATCGAGTTAAAAAAGGCGAAACAATAAGTCAGATTTCAGAGAAGTACAAAGTCTCTATTAGTTCAATAAGAAGCTGGAATAATTTATCGAGCAATACAATTATTGCCGGCAACACGCTTAAAATTAAAAAAGGCGGCGAAGTTTTAACTGGAGGTAGAAACTACTATCATCTCGTCACGAGAGGTGAATCACTTTATTCTATAGCAAAAAAATACAATACAACTATTCAAAAAATTAAATCGTTAAATAACCTATCAAATAGCAAAATAAAAACAGGACAAAAACTTAAAGTGGGTTGATTTAACTACAACCTTATACTAATTTTAAAACGTAAATAAATATTTTTAGAGGCCGTTAGGGGTGTTATCCCACGCCATGGGATGACTGAGATAATACCCTTTAACCTGATCTGGATAATGCCAGCGTAGGAAAACGGGCTAAAATTGTAGGTAAGAGTATATAAGATTTTAGCCGTTTCTTCGAAGAAGTACTTCGAACCCAACGGCTTTTGTAGTTTAAATGGAGAAAAACTATGAAAATCTTAGTTATTCTTTTTCTGCTTATAAATGTCATCGTTTTTGGGCAGAAGCAAAACTTTTACGGAAACGTTAGAGATGCCGAAACAGATAATCCATTACTCAATGCCAACGTACTTTTTATTGGGGAAACAACCACAGGAACCATCACTAATGAAAATGGGGATTTTACTATTCTTCGGGAATTTAAAGAAGGTGATTCTTTTGTAATTACTTATGTTGGTTATGAGGATAGGAATATATCTTTTGAAGATATTCCAAAACTCCAAACTAAAACCACAGAAGACGGGAAAACAATTTATCTCTTTTATCTTAGTTCAAAAATTCTTTCTTCGCAAACAATTCTTGTAGAAGCAACTGTAGGAAAACAGGGAATCACACCAATCACGTTCGATCAAATAAACCAAAAAGAGATCGAGGAAAAGTATACCGTTTATGATATTCCAAAATATCTTAGCGATCTTCCTTCAACAACATTTTATTCCGAAAGCGGAAATGCAATTGGATATAATTATATCAGCATCCGCGGTTTTGATCAACGCAGAATTTCTGTATCGATAAATGGAATTCCCCAAAATGATCCGGAAGACCATAATATTTATTGGTTAGACTTTCCTGATTTGCTTGCAAGCACAGAATTAATTCAGGTTCAAAGAGGTTCCGGCTCGGGTGTTTTTGGGTATCCGGCAATCGGCGGTTCAATTAATATTATCACCTCGTCATTTTCCAACAAACCAAAGCTCGAACTATCTGCCTCCTACGGTTCTTATGTTACACGAAAATATTCTGCTGCTTTTTCCAGCGGATTGATTGATAATAAATATTCTGTTTATGCTAAACTCGGGCAGATACTCAGCTCGGGCTATAAAGATTTAACATGGGTTAATTTTAAATCTTACTTCCTATCTGCGGTTAGATACGATAAGAATTTTACGACTCAGTTTAACTTTTACGGCGGACCAGTTGCTGATGGATTAGGCTATACAGGCG
>JBATTD010000730.1:0-1880 GCA_049670345.1 Ignavibacteriaceae bacterium | reverse complement strand
ACCTTGGATTGGTTCCGGCTATTGAGTGGCAGGCGGCTGAGTTTCAAAACAGGTTTAAAATTCAATGTAATATTTCAATAAACAAATCAGATGTAATTATAAAAGATGAAATATCCATTGCTGTTTTCCGAATATTTCAGGAAACCTTAACTAATGTTGCAAGACACTCTGGCGCTACCAAAGTAGATGTGAATCTTAATTTTTATGATGATAATAAGTTGATAATGGAAATTGCTGATAATGGAGTTGGTATAGATGAAGAACAAATCAATAGCTCAAAGTCGCTTGGTCTTTTTGGAATGAGAGAAAGAGTAAATATTTTAAAAGGAAGTGTGGAAATAATTGGTGATCACGGAAAAGGAACAAAGGTTAAAGTTTCAATTCCTGTTTCAAAAGAAGATGTAGAAAACAACAAATAAAAAGAAGCGGATGTTTCTGAATTGCAACGAATTTCAGCTCGAGAGCATTATAAAAAAAATTACAATTGGGTTTCAACCCCAGATAATATTTATTAGTTTCTAATAACAACTTTTAGGAATACTGAGTTTTAACAAATGAAACGAGTCCATATAAATCGGGGCAAAAACAAATAATTCCGCCTGAGGCGGACAGGTATAAGCATATGAAAATATTAATTGCAGATGATCACGCTGTTGTACGGGAGGGGTTAAAACAAATTCTTACGGGCGTTTCGGGTGTTACTGAAATTGATGGTGTAGCCAACGGCAATGAACTGATGGTGAAGGTAAAGGAGAAAGACTATGACGTTGTTGTCCTCGATATTTCAATGCCCGGCAAAAGCGGGTTGGAGGTACTAAAGGAATTAAAAATTGAAAAACCAAAATTACCCGTACTTATGCTAAGCATCTATCCCGAAGGACAATATGCTGTGCGTGTTCTTAAAGCCGGTGCCTCGGGTTACCTTACAAAAGACAGTGCTTCGGAAGAATTAGTTAATGCTGTAGAAAAAATTTATTTGGGGCAAAAATACATCACTCCTTCTTTAGCAGAAAAATTAGCAGATTTTTCGTGGGAAGGAGATATACTTCCGCATGAAAAATTATCCGATCGTGAGTTTGAAGTGTTTAAAATGATGGCTGCAGGAAAAACTGTTAAAGAAATTGCTGAGAATCTGTTTTTAAGTGTGAAAACGGTAAGCACCTACAAAGTAAGAATACTTGAGAAAATGAATTTGGAAAGCAGGGCAGATATAACATCTTATGCAATTAATAATAAATTGATTGATTGATAGAGTGCTCTATTAATATTGAATAATTGAGATCACTTCGTAGCTGCCGTCCTTAGTGATGACGACAATATTGTTGTTCAGTTTAATTCATTCTAAAATAACCCACCAATATAAATCCGAAGCAGACAGCCCTAATTCATTGTAAGACAAATGACTACATAAGTATCAGATTGTTACCTATACTGTCTCTCAGTCCGATTTTCTATTTTAAAATCAAAATTAATGGAGCCATGAAGAAATTAAATGAATTTCTGCCCCGTACAATTAATAGAACCTCCTAAGATTACAGTAGAGGAAATCATGAATGTTGTTCTTGTGGATGATTCTCTGCTCGTCCGCGAGCGGATTGCAAATATTATTTCCGAAATACCCGGTGCTGAAGTAATAGGTGAAGCGGGTAATTCAATAGAAGCAATCGAGGCTGTGAGAAAAACAAAACCTGACGTGGTAATACTCGATATAAAGATGCCCGGAGAAAGTGGTTTGCAGGTTTTGAGAAAACTTAAGAATGAATTTGAAGATCTGAGGATTATTATGCTGACAAATTATTCTGACTCACAATACAAAGCGGAATGTTTAATGCACGGGGCAGATTATTTTCTGAGCAAATCGGATGAGTTCGATAAGTTAC
>JBATTD010000729.1:0-3328 GCA_049670345.1 Ignavibacteriaceae bacterium | reverse complement strand
TTATCCTGATTCCTCAATTTATTGCACTCATCGGGCTTTTATGGTCATTTAAATATATTTGTATCAAAGAATTTTTAGGTATCAATCAGATTGAACGGTATATCCTAAAAAAATATTCCTCTGATCTGGATGAAGATTTGACTTTAACAATCGGCGGTCCGTTCAAATATTCACGGCATCCGATTTATTTTTTCTCCATAATGTTTTTGTTGTTCCGGCCAACGATGGATTTGTTTTATCTCACATTTTTTCTTGTAATAGTTGCTTATTTTTATATCGGCTCATATTACGAAGAAAAAAAACTGGTGAGATCTTTTGGAGAAATTTACAAGAGATATCAAAAATCGGTTCCGCAAATTTTTCCTTCTATCCCGCTTCGGGCGTATAATGCGGAAGAATTTGCAGAATCATAAATGAGTTTGATTTGAGGAGTTAATATGGAAATGGAATTTAAAGCTACAACAATATTGGGAACCGTGCATAACGGTATTGCTGCTTTAGGCGGTGACGGGCAGGTTACACTCGGGAATACGGTTGTAAAACGTAATGCATCGAAGATAAGAAAATTAGCGGATGGTAAAGTTCTTTGCGGATTTGCTGGTGGTGCTGCAGATGCCTTTACATTAATGGAGCGTTTTGAAGATAAACTTGAACAATACAAAGGTAATGTAAACCGTGCTGCCGTAGAACTTGCAAAGGATTGGAGAACCGATAAGTATCTTAGACGGTTGGAAGCAATGCTTGCAATAATTGCCGAAGATACTGCTTTGGTAGTTTCCGGAAATGGGGATGTAATTGAGCCAGATGATAAAATAGTTGCAATTGGATCGGGCGGAATGTATGCTCTTGCTGCAGCCAAGATGCTTAAAAAACATAGTAGTCTATCTGCAAAAGAAATTGTACAGGAAGCACTGCAGACAGCTTCCGATATTTGCATTTACACAAACGACAAAATAAATGTTGAAGTTATTGACTAAGGAGAATGGAATTTATAATGGCTGATAAAACAATGTTAGAATTAACACCGAGTAAAATTGTAAATGAACTTGATAAATACATCATAGGGCAAACTGAAGCAAAACGTGCTGTTGCAATTGCTTTAAGAAACCGGTGGAGAAGACAGCAGATTGAGGATATTCTTCGCGAAGAGATTCTTCCTAATAATATTATTCTTATAGGACCAACAGGTGTTGGAAAAACTGAAATTTCAAGAAGGCTTGCAAAACTTGCCGGCGCCCCGTTTGTAAAGGTTGAAGCATCAAAATTTACAGAGGTTGGTTATGTAGGAAGAGATGTTGAATCAATGATACGCGACCTTACCGACTTTGCAGTTAATTTGGTTAAGGCAGAAAAAACCAAAGAGGTTCAGACAAAGGCAGAAGATTTAGCCGATGAAAAAGTGCTTGATATTTTAATTCCGCCTGTCAGAAGACCACAGCGTCCCATCCAGCACACACAACCAACAACAAATGAACAGCCGCATATGCAGCCAGAACAGGACACAGCGTCAGAAGAATATCAAAACCAAAAAACCCGCGAGTGGATGAAAGTAAAACTGAAAAATGGTGAAATGGATGAAAAGGTAATTGAGTTTGATTCCCAGGCACAATCATCAATGGGTATGCAGGTATTAGGACCTATAGGAATGGATGATATGGGAATAAACATACAGGAAATTATGGGCAACTTGATGCCTAAGAAAAGAAAGAAAAGAAAAACTACCATTGCGGAAGCAAGAAAAATTATTGCTCAGGAAGAAGCACAAAAATTAATAGATATGGAGGCTGTTCACAGCGAAGCGATAAGCAGAGTTGAAAATTCCGGAATAGTTTTTATTGATGAAATTGATAAAGTTGCCGGCGGAGGCGGAAAAGGACAGGGACCCGATGTTTCACGTGAAGGTGTTCAAAGAGATCTTCTCCCGATTGTTGAAGGAACAAATGTAAATACCAAATATGGTGTGGTTAAATCCGATCACATTTTGTTTATTGCTTCTGGTGCGTTTCACGTTTCCAAGCCTTCCGATCTTATTCCGGAACTACAAGGTCGTTTCCCGATACGTGTTGAACTTAACAGCTTAACCGAAGATGATTTTGTGCAGATTTTAACAACTCCGCAAAACGCATTGTTAAAACAATATTGTGCCTTACTTGAAACCGAAGGTGTAAAACTTGATTTCACCGAAAACGGAATTAAAGAGATTGCACGAATTGCCACTCAGGTAAATGATCAGGTAGAAAACATAGGTGCACGAAGACTGCATACTATTCTTACAACCTTGCTTGATGAAATACTTTTTGATGTGCCGGATAAAATTCCCACGGAAACTGTTAAAATAACTGCAGAGTTTGTAAAAGATAAACTTGACAAAATTGTTAAAGACAGAGATCTGAGTAAGTTTATTCTGTAATAGGACCATTATTTATTCGAGATCGCAGATTTCCAGATTTTTGGTTTCTCAAGTCAATAATAACTTTAAATCCTGAATAATAAATCGTATTGAATTTTAGCCCATCTTAAATTATTCTCAAATTAGAACACTATAGTCTGGCAAGCATCATTGCTTTTGATAACAGATATTTCTACATTAAAATTTCAAAATAGCTTAGTCAATTTTAACACATTATTTAAATGCATTACTTATTAATATTGAAAATGAATGAATTGATTAAGAAGATTGTATTCTTCTTTTCAGTTCACAAAGATGTTTGTCAAGTTTATTTGCAGGTCAGGCTGTGAAAACTATAGTAATTTTATTATTATCTTGTTCTTGTCTTCTTGCTCAAAAATTTGCTTCAATAGGAGATTATGGTGATGCCGGCAGCGATGAGTTAGCTGTTGCAAATCTTGTTAAAAGCTGGAACCCTGATTTTATAATTACATTGGGTGATAACAATTATCCTGATGGTGAGGCGTCTACTATTGACGCAAATGTTGGTCAATATTATTATCAGTATATTTATCCCTATGTTGGGTCATATGGTCAGGGATCGGATGTGAATAGATTTTTTCCATCTTTAGGTAATCATGACTGGCATACCAATCCACCCCAACCACACTATGACTACTTTGTATTACCAAACAATGAAAGATATTATGATTTTATTTGGGGAGATGTACACTTTTTTGCATTGGATAGTGATACAGATGAACCTGATGGAGTTACTGAGAATTCAATTCAGGGCCAGTGGTTACAAAATGCCCTATCGACATCAATATCTACTTGGCGTGTAGTTTACTTCCATCATGCACCATATTCTTCCTCTTCCAATCATGGTTCACAGGAGTACATGCAATGGCCATTTAAAGAGTGGGGAGCAGATGTTGT
>JBATTD010000728.1:0-12117 GCA_049670345.1 Ignavibacteriaceae bacterium | reverse complement strand
CTTATCAATTGATAAAACATATGAATTCTACATACGCAAATAATGGAAAAGAGAGCAATCAAAGTAATGAGTTGAATGAAACATCGATTAATAAAAATCCACTCATTCAGTTTACTAAATGGTACGTAATTATTCTCAATTCTAACTTAAATGAATCATCCGCTATGATGCTTTCAACTGCAGATGTTAAGGGCAATCCATCTGCAAGAATTGTTTTGTTGAAAGAAATTGATAACAGCGGTTTTGTCTTTTACACAAATTATGAAAGCCGAAAGGGGAAAGATCTAAAAGAGAATCCTAAAGCAGCATTAACTTTCTTTTGGGGTGAACCGCAAAGGCAAGTAAGAATTGAAGGTAGAATTGAAATAATAAGCAAAGAAACATCAAAGAAATATTTTTCTTCACGCCCACGTGAAAGCCAGATTGGAGCGTGGGTTTCTGCACAAAGTTCTGTAATACCAAACCGTGAATTTTTGGAAAACAAATTTGACGAGTTAGAAGAAAAATTTGGCAATGAAGAAATACCTTTGCCTGATTGTTGGGGTGGTTACAGAGTAATTCCAAATTATTTTGAATTTTGGCAGGGAAGAGAAAACCGTTTGCACGATAGAATTTGTTACAAAAAAGAAAACGATGAATGGAAAATATATCGCTTATCGCCTTAAAATTTTTAATCCCTCACAAATGTTATTTAGCTTAAGTTAAGTAAGCTTCCTTCCGAACAGTGCTTTGCCCATTTGAATAGTACGAACGGAAATTACTACGATTATAATAAAACCACCTATTATTGCCGTAGTGGCAGGCACTTCCCCGTATCCTATAAAAACCCAAAATGGAGTAAGCACAGGTTCCACCATAGAAATTATTGATGCTTCAACTGCAAAAACTCTTTTTAATCCGAAAGAGAAAAATGCATAAGCAATTGCTATCTGGAACACTCCCAGAAAGCTCACCATCCACAGATCAGAAAAAGCTAATTCATCTATAGTAAAAATAAATGGAAGACAGATGAGAGCAACAATAATATTGCCGAGGAAGATTGAACTTTGCTGATATTTCCTGTCATTCTTTTTCATCCCCAAAAAGAAAGCGGCAAATAAAATTCCCGCCAACAAACCATAAATGTTACCTTCCAATTGTCCGGGAGTTAAATCACCTAAAAAGAAAAGTATCATTCCAAAAAAACAAATGCCTATCGTAATGATGTTCGATTTATCATATCTGGTTTTATTAATTATTGGTTCAAAAATAAGTACGTAAATTGGTGCTGTTGATTGAAGAAATATAGCATTGGCGGCAGTAGTTTCCTTCATTGCCATAACATAGAAGAATAAAACTCCTGCGTAGAAAAATGAATTTAAAACCGTTAACCGGTTATATCGAAGTATTTTCTTTCTGAAGATAATTGCAAAAGCGATTGCGGCAACTGAACATCTGAAAAAGGATATTTGCGTAGGAGTAAGCGTTACTAATTTTATAAGCAGTCCGCCGCTGCTCCATAAAATTGCTGCAACAAATACCGCAGTCAATCCTTGTTGATGCTGTGTTAAGTGTTTCATGTATGTTAATAAAAATTGAATGAGAAATATATGAAAACAAGAATTTATTTAAAATTTTACACGTAATTATTGGGATATATTTTTAAGTAAGGATAGTTAAATTGAAATATATTTTAGAGATATTATGGCAGCAAATTATAAGTTTATTGATCATACGGCAGATATTGCCTGTGAAGTTTTGGGCGATACTTTGGAAGAACTATTTACAGCATCAGTTGAGGCATGGAGGAGTTCGGTTGTTGAAGAAACAAAGTACTGCAAAAGAGAAATTAAAAAATTTAAACTTAAAGCATCTTCAAAAGAGCAATTACTTGTGGATTTTATAAGTGAAATAAATTATTATCTCTTTACTAGAAACTGGCTTTTTAATTTGGTATTAGAACTAGAAATTAAACAGAAAAATGATACCTGGATTTTATCAACTGAAATAGAAGGAATGCCTGTTTCACAGGATGTTGAAATCAAACAGGAAATAAAAGCAATTACATTTCATCAGATGAATATTGAAATGAGAGAAAATAAATATTATACCCTTATTGTTTTTGATATTTGATTATAATTAATGATGCGAATTGAGCTATGATGATAAATGATTTAGCATTGAACCGGATAAGAGAAAACTTATGGGAAATACCTGCAACAGGTAACATGCGTGTTCCAGGAAGAATATATATCTCCGAAAATATGATAAATAATAATCTTAAAACAGATGATGCTTTAAAACAAGTTGTAAACGTTGCCCATCTTCCGGGAATAGAAAAGTACAGTCTGGCTATGCCTGATATCCATTGGGGATATGGATTCCCTATCGGCGGAGTAGCAGCAACAGATCTGGAGGAAGGTGTTATTTCACCAGGTGGAGTCGGATATGATATCAATTGCGGTGTTCGACTTGCTGTTACAAATTTAGGAGTAAGTGCTGTCAAAAAAAGAATTGATCATCTCGTATCAAAATTATTTGAAAAAGTACCAACCGGCATCGGTTCAAAAGGTGCGATAAAAAAACTATCAAAAAAAGATTTAAAGAAAGTGCTCGAAAGCGGTTCTTTATGGGCCGCCGAACACGATATGGCAACTCAAAGTGATATTGAATTTACGGAAGAAAGCGGTACACTTAAAAATGCCGATCCCGATATTGTTAGCGAAAGAGCACTTGAAAGAGGAGCAAATCAAGCAGGCACTTTAGGTTCAGGCAATCACTTTTTAGAAGTTGATGTTGTTGAAGAAATTTATGATGACAAAGCTGCAGAAGTATTTGGATTATTTAAAGATCAGGTTGTTGTGCTCATTCATACGGGCTCTCGCGGATTGGGTTACCAGGTTTGTGATGATTATTTGAAAGTACTGCATGATGCAAGCCGTAAGTATGATTTTAATTTGCCCGATAAACAACTTGCCTGCGCGCCGATTAAATCAAGTGAAGGGCAGGATTATTTATCAGCAATGCAAGCCGCGGCAAACTTTGCATGGAATAACAGGCAAGTTATAATGCATCTTGCTAAAGAGGCATTCAGGGAAACATTTAATATGAGTGAATCAGAATTAGGATTTAAACTTGTTTACGATGTTTGTCATAATATCGCAAAAATTGAAAAACATAAAATTGATAATAAAAAAAAGAATGTCTGCGTTCATCGTAAAGGCGCAACAAGGGCTTTCCCGCCGGGCAGTGATTTAATCCCTGCACAATACAGGAGTGTCGGTCAGCCGGTTTTAATTCCAGGTGATATGGGAAGATATTCATACATTGCAGTGGGAACGGAGAAGGCGATGGAAGAGACTTTTGGGAGCAGCTGCCATGGTGCAGGAAGAAATTTGAGCAGACGAAGAGCGCTGAAGGATGCAAAAGGAAGAAATCTTGTTAAGGAATTAACCGAAAAGGGAATCGTAATTCAGGCAAGAGGTTACAGAACAATAGCTGAAGAGATGCCCGGCGCATATAAAGATGTTTCGGATGTTGTTGAAGTAATGCACAACGAAGGCATAACACGAAAAGTGGCTAAGATACGACCGATTGGAGTGATAAAGGGATAGTGAAATTCTTATACAATCCACCTTTAATAATTAAAAAATTATTTAATCATTTTTATTGGCAAACATCAAATAATAAAATTCTTCTTACGTTTGATGATGGACCAAACCCCGGAACAACAGAAAAAATTTTAAATACTCTGAACAAATTAAAAATTACTTCACTCCATTTTTGTGTTGGAGAAAATTTAGATCGTTACAAAGAATTGACAAATAATATTTTGAATGAAGGACACACTATTGGTAATCATACTTATTATCATAAAACTTTAACAAGTTTAAGCTCAATGGACGCATTGCAAGAAATTAACAGTGTAAATTTATTGATGAGAAATATTTATAACTACAATATTAAATATTTTCGACCACCTTATGGAAGAATTAATCTCAAAACAAAAAAGATTATGAATGAAACAGGGATGAAGTGTGTGATGTGGAATTTAATTACCTATGATTATAAAAATGATATTAAAAGAGTTAAATTTAGTATTGATAATTATATGCAGAACAATTCGATTATTGTTTTGCATGACAATAACAAATCAAGTGATTTTATAGTTGATTCAATTGAATACATTGCAGATGCGGCGAAGACAAAAGGATTTGAATTTGGAGTGCCAGAAGAATGCCTGAAATAATATTAGTAATAATTATTATCGCATACTTTATTCAATCTGTGATTTTTGTAATCGGTGCGAAGAAGAAGTTTTCTCGTTTAAACGAAGATGAACTTCCAACGGCAACAGTTATTGTAGCTGCAAGAAATGAAGAAAATAATATTGAACGCTGTCTTAATTCTCTCGGTAAGCTTGAATACCCGGAAGGCAAGTTAGAGGTATTGATCGTTGATGATAGATCAACCGATAGAACAGGAGAGATAATTGATGAATTCATTTCTGAAAGAGAGAATTTTAGTAAAATAATCCCCGATGATCCGCAAGGTAAAATGGTTGGTAAAGTCAATGCTTTAGCTACTGCAATAAGAGAAGCAAACGGGCAAATTATTTTAACAACGGATGCTGATTGTGCTGTAAAACCATTTTGGATAAAGACAATTACGTCATTTTATCAGGATGATGTTGGCATGGTTGACAGCTATACAACACAGTTAGCAACTAACTCATTTGGCGGAATGCAGTCAATCGATTTTATGTATCTACTTCTTGTTGGCGGCGGTACTGTTAATCTTGGAATACCTATTAGCTGTATCGGAAATAACATGTCATTCAGAAAAGAAGCTTACAATGAAATCGGTGGTTATGAAGCACTTCCATTCAGTGTTACCGAGGATTTTACCTTGTTGAGAGCTATCTATAAATTAAAAAAATATAAAATACTTTTTCCATTAGAGAAAGATGCTTTAGTAACTTCCATTCCATGTCCTGATTTTAAAAGTCTTTACGGGCAAAAAAAACGCTGGGCGGTTGGAGGGCTAGGTGTACCTGTTCGCGGGTTTTTCATCATGTTTTGGGGATTCCTTGCAAACCTGGCTATCGTTCTCACTCCTTTATTTTATTCACCCGTCTGGCTATATTTAATTTTCTTTAAACTAGCTATTGATTTCTTTGTGCTTTATCCTATCCACCAAAAAATGGGGATTACAAAAAACCTAAAATATTTTTTCGTATATCAGATTTATTATATTCTTTATGTGCTTGCACTTCCTTTTATAGTTTTAACAAGCCGTAAAGTAAAGTGGAAGGGTAGAGAATATTAATGCTTCTCCTTTGTAATTATTATGTAACCTATCGCTGCAATGCATACTGCGAGTTTTGCCATTTCGGCGACCACAACCAATTTAAAGATACTCCTTATGCATTTTTGGCTGATTTTAAATCAAATGTAAAACAATTAGCAAAACAGGGCGTAAAGTTTATTGATCTTACAGGAGGTGAACCGCTGCTACATAAGCAAATCCATTTGATGGCTGATTTTGCCAGAGGGCAAAAAATGCAAACAAGCATTACTACAAACGCACTCCTCTATCCAAAATTTGCAGAAAAATTAACCGGCAATATAGATCTTCTTCATTTCTCTTTAGATTCGCCCGATGAAGAAGAACATAACAGGATAAGAAAAGTTGATTGTTACAATTCGGTTTTTAAAAGTATTGAAATCGCAAAATCTTTACATGAGTACCCTGATATTCTTTTTACCGTTACAAATGACACTTATAAAAAATTACCACAGATGCATGCAATTGCAGAAAAATATGATCTGGTCCTGCTTGTTAATCCGGTGTTCTCTTATTTTGGAAATCCCGGTTTGAATGAAAAAGCTGTGGATTATGTTGATGAATATTGCAACGGTAAGATCAACATCTATTTAAATAAAGCTTTTATGAAATTACGCCGTGATGGAGGAAACGATATAAACAATCCTTCTTGCAAAGCAGTATCAAGAGTTGTGGTAATATCACCATACAACGAAATAATTCTACCATGTTATCATTTTGAAAATGAAAGAATACCGATTGACAAATCAATCAATGAAATAAGAAATTCTGAAAAGTATAAATACTATCAAAAGATGGAGGGACGATTTGATTTTTGTCAGGGCTGTACAGTAAATTGTTACTTCGAACCATCGTTCGCTTTCCCAACAAACCTTTATGCATTTGCAAGTTTAACATCCAAATTCAAATATGGATATAACAAATTGATAAAACAGAAATTACAGAAGAAAAATTCTAAGTCGGTAATAAATTAATGATAAAGAACTTGGCGATAGCTTTAATACTTGTTTTCTCGGTTAATCTTTATTCGCAACAGACTAAAGAGTGGTTCCCTGCGGAGTTGAACATTCAGCCATTCACTTCAAATCTTCTTGAGCCGCGAAATGGGTTTATGTTTGCACTTGGAGAAGACTGGTTAAGGTTGGATATTGGGACATCCCGAGATATATTGCAATTGAAATCTGGTGAAGAAACAATTTCATTCGGTGCAGATCTTTTTACTTTTACAAGGTTAAGAAGTAATGATAACTTTAAATTCCCTGTTGAGACCATCGATTTCTTTTTTGGAATAAATGGCGGATTTAATAAACACGATGGTGATAGAGAATACGGAATGCGTGTTCGGCTCAGTCATCTAAGCGCTCATCTTGTTGATGGAAGGTACGATGTTCATAGCAGCAAATGGGTGAACGGACGTGATCCTTTTACGTTTAGCAAAGAATTTATTGAATTATTCCCATACTATCGAATCTCGGGTTTTAGAGTTTATTTAGGACTCACTTATATTTTTCACATTATTCCGGAAATCATTAATAAAGGAATATATCAGGTAGGATTTGATTACTACATATTACCATTTAGTAATGGATCAATAACTCCATTTGTTGCATACGATTTTAAATTAAACGGAATTAATGATACATACTTCGGAAATAATATTGCAAAATTAGGAGTGAAGTTCGGCTCTCCTCTCTCAAGAGGGTTCAGCATTTTAATATCTTATATTTCCGGCAAAAGTATTCATGGGGAATTATTCGATCTAACAGAAAATTATTTAAACATTGGTTTTAATCTGGATTTATAATTTATGCCTGAATCTATTATTGATTTTTTCAAATCGTCATTCAAATCAAAATCAAATGAAAAAAAGAAAGATAATTATCTTCTTCACATTGGTTTATTTATTGTAACATTTGTTACTACAACAATTGCAGGTGTGGAGTGGACAACAGGACGGATGGGACCGTACGAAATTGAAAGCTTACTGAAGGGTTTACCTTATTCAATTTCAATTATGATTATAATTTCTTTTCACGAATTCGGGCATTACTTTGCAGCAAGATACCATAAGATAAGTGCAACTTTGCCATATTACATTCCATTTCCGCCAATTGCTTATCTGATAAATTTTGGAACAATGGGTGCTGTTATCAGAACAAGGCAAAGAATTTATTCCCGTAAAGCAATGTTCGATATTGGTATTGCAGGACCATTATCGGGTTTTGCAGTTTGCCTTGTGATTTTAATTTATGGTTTTATGAATGTGCCCGGAGTTGACTATATATTATCAATCCATCCCGATTATTTTGAGCCGGAGTATGGAAAAGCTGGTTTATCATTAGTCTTTGGTGATTCAATACTATTCTCTTCACTTAGAGCAATCTTCACCGATCACTTAGAATATTTTCCGCCGATGACAGAGATATATCATTATCCATTTATATGTGCGGGATGGTTTGGATTGCTCATCACTTCTATGAATATGATTCCTGTCGGACAGCTTGATGGAGGGCATATCGCCTACACAATGTTTGGTGATGAGAATTCTTACAAAGTTTCCGTAATTGCATTTTTAATTTTATTTGTTTTAGGATTGGCTGGAATTGTTGACGGTACTTTGGAGTTAGGATTAGGCATTGGATGGGGTGGATGGCTTTTTTGGTCGCTGATACTTTATTTTATAATAAAATTAAAACATCCACCGGTTCCTGATCCTGTTCCGTTAAGCAGAGGAAGAATGTTATTAGGATATTTATCGTTAATTATTTTTGTCATTTCTTTTTCCCCTGCGCCCATTATGTTAACTTTGCCTTGATATATTTCAAGTATATTAATTTTTACCTTTTAATACGGTTGACTAAAAATAATATTTGTTCATGCGAAAAATAGTTCTATTGTTATTCCCAATATTAATTATCGGATGTGAACAAACTTTCGATAATATTATTGATGCAGTCCAAAATAATTATCAGGTTTCATTGGTAAGTCCTACTGATAGTATAACGTTTCGTGCAGAGGATTCATTGGTAACTATTAGAATTATTTTTACCTCCTCAAGCGAAGTAAGTGATGTTTTTTGTGATATAATTGCTTCGGACCAATCAAAATTAAATTCAGCACCTTTTCAACTACTAGAAAATAACGATGATAATCGATTTTTAAATGAGTTTCCGCTCAGTCAATTTTATCCTAACGGAGTTTATAACATAAAATATTATGTAAAAAATGCTGATGAAACTATACAGCAGGTTGCCTTGGCAAGCTTTAAATACAATAATGGTCAGGATAATCTGCCTCCTGAAATTGCCAACACTGTTGTTGATCCGGATACTGTCGTTGTTACCGCACCAACAGTTATTCTCACTTCTGTTGAAGCAGATGACCCCAACGGAAGGAGTGATATTGAAATGGTTTTCTTTATTGTTAACCGTCCGGATAGTACAACTAATGGTAATAGAAACCAGATGTTTGATGATGGTTTAATTGAACATGGAGACCAGATAGCAGGAGATGGAGTTTATTCATTACTGATTCAGGTTGATGAGAATAATCAGAAAGGTACATATCGTTTTGAGTTTCAGGCAATCGACCGCGGCGGAAAATCAAGTAACATAATTGATCATTTTGTACTAATTCAATAATGAAACTGAAATTATTAATAACATTATTATTATTTACTACCAGTAATTTTCTTGCACAGACTACACTTGATAGTTATCATATTAATCATGAGAGAAAATTATTATCAAAAATTAATGCGAGTAATCCATTAAGCAACAGCATACTTGATGTAATTGCAATTGGGGATACTGTATGGCTTGGAACAAGCAGAGGAGTTAGCGTATCGTTTGATAGGGGAGAGAGCTGGACAAATTTTTTTGGAACCAATCCATTTGGCAATGATAACATTTCAGCAATGGGTTATGATAAAGGAACTTTCTGGGCAGCTACTGCGCGAAGTGTTGAAGGTATTGCCGGTGATGTTCCTGCAGGTACCGGATTGAAATATACAACAGATAATGGATTAACGTGGACAGCAGTGCCTCAGCCTGTTGATCATCCCGATTCTACAACTGTTGAATATGGTATCAACACCCTTCAGGCTCTTTCTGTTACGGTTACCGAACAAAACTTAACATTCGATATTGCTTTTACACCGGGAACAATCTGGATCACTTCTTTTGCAGGCGGGTTAAGAAAAAGTATTGATAAGGGACAAACATGGCAGCGCGTTGTTCTTCCACCAGATTTTCTCAATTCAATTGCTCCGGATGACACTTTAGATTTTTGTCTTTCTCCGGTTGCCGGCAGCTTTTGTGATGAGGGCAATCTTAATCACAGAGTTTTTTCAGTTATTTCGACTGATGATACAACGCTTTATGTTGGTTCGGCTAACGGAATTAATAAATCTACTGATAACGGAATTAGCTGGGTTAAATTTAATCATCAAAACCAGGACGAACCAATAAGCGGTAATTTTATAACTGCGCTCGGATTCAATAATTTTACCAGCACTTTATGGGCTGCCACCTGGAAAGCTGAAGATCTCAGTGAATATTACGGAGTTAGTTCATCTGATGATGGCGGTTCTTCGTGGAAAACTTTTTTACGTGACGAAAGAACTCATAATTTTGGGTTTAAAAGTTTTGATGTAATTGCAGCAACAGATAACGGTGCTTTCAGATCGACAAACCAGGGAAATAGCTGGATTCTTCCAAACTCTATTATTGATGAACAATCGAATGTATCTTTAAATACTTCTGTTTATTACAGCGCGGATACAGAGCAAAATACAGTTTGGTTAGGATCTGATGATGGATTAGCCCGATTAATAGATAATACAAGTTTATGGAGTGGAACGTGGAAAGTTTATTTTGCATCGCAGCCGTTAAAAGCATCCGATGAAACTTATGCCTATCCGAATCCATTTTCACCAAGCCAGGAACAATTGAAAATTAAGTACAGTACCGGCGGAAAAGATGCTTCAGTTACAATCAGGATTTACGATTTTGGGATGAATTACATTCGAACCCTAATACAAAATGCTCCAAGACATAAGGATCTGGAGGGAGCTCCAGATTTTTGGGATGGCAATGATGATGCTGGAAACATTGTACCCAATGGGGTTTATTTGTATAGGATAGATGTTGATTCTGATGCTCCTCTTTTTGGAAAAATCATTGTGATGCGTTAGAGGTATTTTTGAAAAAATTAATCATTTCCATAATAATATTAGCAAGTACAACTATATTTGCACAACCGCAGTTTACTGAAATAGCTGCTCGCGTTGGTGCTTTCAGCAGGATGGGTTTCGGGGCACGTGGAATGGGAATGGGAAATGCGATGTCTGCAGTTATTACAGGTGAACTTGTATCGTACTACAATCCTGCAGTTACTGTTTTCCAGGAAAATAACTCAGTTCTAACAGGATATTCTTTTCTTTCAGTTGATAGAAATCTTAATTATTTAAGTTACACACGCCGTTTCGATTTTTATTCTAAAAAAGACTCGTTGGTCGAAAATCGAATACCGAGAAACAGTGCGGGAGTGAGTATTGGTATAATAAACGCAGGCGTAAGTAATATTGATGGAAGAGACAACAATGGCTTACCAACCGGAGAGCTTTCAACATCTGAAAATCAATTTTATCTTGCAGTTGCAAACCGCTTCTCCGAAAAGTTTTCCGTTGGTATTACAGCAAAATTTTATTACTACAAACTCTTTGAGGATATTAACACAACAAGTTTTGGTGTTGATATAGGTGCGTTGTATAAAATTGATGATCAGTTTACGGTTGCCCTTGCTGTTATTGATATTAACAGTAAATACAAATGGGATACTTCGCCGGTTTATGAAAGAGGTGTGATTAGCGAAGATAAATTTCCTAACCTGAGAAAGCTTGGTGTAAGTTATCTTAACAAAGAAATTGGTATGCTTGCTTCACTTGAATATGAAAACAGCAGTGCTGAAACAAACATATTGCGTGCCGGAGTTGAGTACAACATTTATAATGGTCTCTATCTAAGAGGCGGTATTGATCAGTTTAATCTAAGCAACACAGATTGGCCGATAAAACCAGCACTTGGGTTCTCTTTTTATAAATCCTTTGGTAATTTTAAGGTAGGTGTTGATTACGCTTTTGTAATCGAACAATATTCAAGCAATGACAGACATATAATTGGTTTAACATTTAATTTTTAGAATGAAGAAATTTCTTTTAATATTTATTTTAGCTTCATCGTATATTTTAGCGCAATCTGCCGGTAATGCAGGATTATCATTTCTAAAATTCGGATTTGGTGCTCGTAACATTGCAATGGGTGATGCAGGCGCTTCGGCTTCTAATGATCTTTCCGCACTTTATTATAATCCTTCAAGATTAGCTTTGATAGAAAAAAATGAAGTTTTAATTATGCACAGTAGCTGGATACAAGATGTAAACAGCGAGTTGTTTGGTGTTAAATGGGATATGTTCGGATTGCCCTGGGCGATAGGATTAAATTACACAAACATCAGCGATATTGAAATAAGAACCCGCCCTGGAGAACCTGATTCAAAATTTAATGCAAATTATTTTTTCGGCAGTTTATCCACAGGATTTTATGTGTGGGATAAACTTTCGTTCGGTACTACTATTAGATATTTGTACGAAGGATTGTTAAGCGATGAAGCAAATGGGTGGGGTTTTGATTTCGGTTTGAATTATGAAACTCCTTTTAGGGGACTATCAGTATCCACGGTAATCAAAAACATCGGCTCAATGAATGCACTTCGCAACCAAGAGACTCAACT
>JBATTD010000727.1:0-2387 GCA_049670345.1 Ignavibacteriaceae bacterium | reverse complement strand
TCCAAGTGAATCATCCGAGGAGAAAATTAATGCTTCAATTATTGAATTGTAAATCCTGTCCATTCTCAATCCTGTATAAAATAAAATCGTTATAGTTAGTTGATTCTTTAATTCCAACGCTGCTCATTTTAACTAACTCTAATAAAGCAATAAAAGTTATTACTACTCTAATTTTTTCTCTCATTTTTTCCACCAGCGTTAAAAAGTGTACTTCAGTTTTATCTTTAAATTGCGAAATAATAAAATCTATTTGCTCATCAATCGAAATATTTATTTTACTAACTTGATGAACCGGTTCCTCTTTGATTTCTTCGATCGCACGTTTAAATGCCTTAGCAAGATCATAAATAGATACATTCTTTAATAGTATATCATATTCCGGTGGAGTTTCGCTAAAATCTGCATCAAAGTTTCCTCTGAATTTTATTTTTCTTTGGTTCGATTCATAAAACGAAAGCTCTTCCGAAACTTCTTTGTATTTTTTATATTCAAGCAGAGCTTGTATTAGTTCTGCACGGGGGTCAATCTCTTCGCCCTTTTCGTCAATCTCTCTTGGCAGAAGCATCCTGGCTTTAATGTGCATAAGTGTGGAAGCCATTAAAATGAAATCGCCTGCAAGTTCTAAATCTAATATTTTTATAAAGTTAACATACTCCAAAAATTCTCCTGTAATATGTGAGATTGGGATATCGTATATATCCAGTTCATCTCTTTTAATAAAAAATAATAAAAGATCTAGAGGTCCTTCAAATTGATCTAATTTAATTTTATACACAATCAGCCCATCTTCATTTTTTCTCTTACTTCAGCCATTGTTTTTTGCGCTTCAGCTCTACCCTTCTCTTCCCCATCCGATAAAATATCTTTTACTTCATCAATATTATTTTCATAATATTTTCTTTTCTCAATTATCGGTTCTAAAAAAGATGATATTTTTAATGCACAATTCATTTTGCAATCGAAACATCCCAATTCTCCAGATCGGCACCCTTTTTCTATTTCAGGGATTTCATCAGGATTAAACTTTTTGTGATAAGAAAACACCAAACAAATTTCAGGATGACCCGGATCACCTTTCCTAATTTTCTGCGGATCGGTAACTGCTTTTTTAAGTTTTGCTTTTACAACTTCCGGTTCATCGGATAGAAGAATAGTATTGTTAAGTGATTTACTCATTTTAGCATCACCGTCAATTCCAGGAAGTCGTGCAAATTTTGTTAATAGAGGATCAGGTTCAGGAAAGACTTTTCCATACTGATTATTAAATTTTCTTGCTATCTCTCTTGTTATTTCAACGTGCGGAACCTGGTCTTCGCCAACCGGAACAGCATCTCCTTTATAAAGCAAAATGTCAGCCGATTGCAAAACCGGGTAACCAAGAAGTCCGAATATTATATGCTCAATATGTAAATCTCTAACCTGGTCTTTTAAAGTTGGGTTTCTCTCAAGACGATTAACAGTAATAAGCATGCTAAATATAAGTTGAAGCTCTGCATGCTCTTTAATTTGTGATTGTCTGAACATCGGGCTTTTGTTTGGATCAAGACCTGCTGCCAGCCAATCAATTAGCATTTCAATTGTGTTTTGATAAACATCATTAGTATTTAAATCTGTTGTAAGAACATGATAATCAGCAATAAGATGAAAACTATTATATTCATCTTGAAGTTTTATCCAATTCTCAAGCGCGCCAACATAATGCCCGATATGAAGTTTCCCTGTCGGACGCATTCCGCTAAGTATTCTTTTTTTCCGCATAGTTTATAGATAATGAAAGAATTTTATCCGTAAAAATAACAATTATGGGGATATTTTCCTTTTATTCAAAGATAAGAATAAAATAATCAGGAAAGGTAAAGATAGGGCTTCCATTTCTCATCAATTTTGCCCACAACATTTTTAATAAACATAATATGACTTGGTTTAAAAGGCTTGAATTTCATTAGCATATCTGCTTCTTCAGGAGTTTGGTCACCTTTTTTATTATTACAAACTGTACAGGCGCTAATCAAATTATCCCAGGAATCAGTACCGCCCCGCGCTTTAGGCACAATGTGATCAATAGTTAACCGAATGTCGCCCCTTCCGCAGTAAGCACATTTGTAAAGATCTCGTCTTAAAATATTTCTACGTGTTAAAACAACACGTTTGTATGGTACACGAACAAATCTGCTTAGTCGAATAACGCTTGGCCAGGGATACTGAATATTAACCGAGCGGATTTTTTTCTTATCATCATTAAGGATTATTTCAGCTTTACCGAGGTAACAAAGTATAATTGCTTTTCGGATGTTACATACCGTAAGAGGTTCGTAACTCTGATTCAGAATCAGAACCTTTGCATTAAGTCTCCCATTTGTCCGTTTGGCAGGTTCGAATGCTTACTC
>JBATTD010000726.1:0-3395 GCA_049670345.1 Ignavibacteriaceae bacterium | reverse complement strand
ATTTAATATTTCAACAAAACCCTGGTTCAAAGTAGCGACGCCGGTCTGTGCTAAACCTAAACTTCGGGCTGAGTATGTGTAACTGATATCGCCAATTCCATATCTGGTGTAGGTTGAACTACTCTGGGAAAATAAAATTGTTGAATAAACAACAAGAAAAAATATGATTTTTAAAATCTTCATTATTACTCTTTACTTGTAAATACTATTCTTAATCGTGGTCTTTCAGAAAGTTCAGGATATTCACTTCCTTTTATAGCAAATAATTCAAGCCCTTCTGTTAACGAAGCAGATCTAATTACCATACCCTGGTTATCTTCACTGGTTATCCACGATGTAATAAAAGAAGTTATATTGCCAGTAAAAATATTGTTGCTTTTACCTAAAAGAATCCCTCTGCTCTCATCTATAGTTACATCAGAGCTGTCCGTAATTTTGAAAACTGCTAAATTCGAATTAAATGTCGACCCTGTTATGCTACTGGCAGGATCCTCCGTCAAAATTAATTCGGCTTTATTTATAATTATATCTCGGGGAACTTCAGATAGATCAAAAAATAACCTTGATTGAATTGTTGTGCTTGCCTGAACTCCTATATCTACCACGGGAAGAACGGGCAAATCTGCTACTACAGCACTAACATCAGCAAAAATAAATGCTCTTATTGTATCTACAAAACTTCCCGCCTTTTCAATCACAACTTTAAGTTTAGCTGCATCGGAGGAGGTTGTTGTTAATGCTTGAAATCCGACAACTTTGTCTGTACTCATAGTTGGTATAATGTATATTCCATTGTTTTCACCTAAGGAAGTATCAATAGTGTTTTTAATCCACTGAAGTACAAAATTATCATCAAGATCAAAAGTATAAATTGAATCAGTAAAATTTTTGTTGGAACTTAAGTCTTCTAAATTAAAAGAAAGATTATCAAGACTATCTGATGTGAATCCTATCGACCAGTTACTGGTAACTTCGTGTACTGCAAAATCATATTCAGCAATTGAATCGGTGTAAATATAAGTTGGTGTTAGTTCTATGAATGCCTGTGTTACTGCAATATTACCATCCAAAAAGTCCTGTCTTAATGAATCTTCAATAAAAAAAAGGAAGTCCATCAATGTAGTAGCTTCAAGCTCATCTCTTTTACCTATCAACACTTTGGAAGAGAATCCGAGTGGAATAACTTCTTTAAAGAAAGAAGAAGATTGTGATACTGTGTCATCCTGTGTATCGAAAGTGTTGATTATAAGATAATCGCCTTCAAGCAAATCAATACCGATTGACGTTGGGTCATCAGAACATGATAAAAAATTAATTACAACAAATACAATAATTACAATAAAGGAAAGAGGATATTTCAAGTGGATGCTCCGTTCAAATCAGTAATAATAAAATTTCCAGCGTCTAAAAAATTTTCAGCAACAAAATTTGGAATTTTATTTTCTTTTTGCAACATATAAAGCGCTTCCCTACCATAACCTGTTTTTACTAAAATTGTTTTGATACCGGCATTCATCCCGCATTCAATATCTGAAACAGAATCGCCGATAAAAAATGATTTAGTAACATCGATGTCAAACTTTTCAACAGCTTTTTCTACCATTTCAGTTGATGGTTTCCTGCAACCGCATTCTTCCTCTGTACTAAAATCAGGATGAAACGGACAGTAATAAAATTTATCAATTGATACATTAAATTCTTTTAGCAACGTGTTGATCTTCTCATTGACCAGTTCAACCTGTTCAGCAGTAATAAGAGCTCTCGCAATTCCCGATTGATTTGAAATTACGATAAGGAAATAATTAAATTCATTCTTAAGGCGAGATAGTATTTGGCCAACAAACGGAAGAAGTTTTACTTTTCCAGGGTCACCCAAATAACCCGGGTTTTCATTTAAAGTTCCATCTCTGTCGAGAAATACAGCTCGGTTGGACATTAATTATTTGATAGTACGGTCTTATAAAGCTCGATATATTTTTTAGCTGAAGAATTCCAGCTAAAATCTGATTTCATTCCAGCTTTCATTATTTTTACCCATGTTTTCTTATCACCAAAGATGCTTATAGCTCTTTTAATTTCTTTAAGAAATGCCTTAGCATCATATTTCTTAAACATAAAACCGGTTCCCTCACCTGTTTTTTCATCAAACCTGATAACAGTATCTGCAAGTCCGCCCGTTTCACGTACTATCGGGACAGTACCATATTTAAGACTATACATTTGATTCAAACCGCAAGGTTCATATTTAGACGGCATAAGAAACATATCTGCACCCCCCTCTATAATGTGAGCTAATTCATCATTGAAACCAAGGTAGCTGGCAAATTTGTTTTTATACTTCATGCTCATCTTATCAAAAAAGGTATGATATTTTTTATCACCCGTTCCAAGCAGAATAAGTTGTACATCCATTTTCATTAAGTCTGGAAATATCTTTTGTACAAGGTCAATTCCCTTTGAATCATACAACCTTGAAATAATACCGAATATCGGAACATCTTCTTTATATTCTAAATTAAATCTTTCAGCAAGTGCTTTTTTATTTACTTGTTTTGCTTCGATGGCTTTAATTGTATACTTCTTGGCTAGTTGTTTGTCCTTTTCGGGATTCCAAACTTTAGTATCTATACCATTTATTATTCCGTAAAGATCCTTTTTCCTTTTTGCTAAAACATCCTTCAAGCCGGCACCAAGATCGTTGTCGGTTCTTATTTCATTTGCATATGTATTACTAACAGTGTTAATTAAATCTGCATTCAAAAGTCCACTTTTCATAAAATTGATCTTACCGTTCTGCTGAATGCCTTTGGCAGAATTAAGTTCTTCGGGTAAACCTGTATTTTTAAACTTCGATGCAGGGAACATTCCCTGGTATGCAAGGTTGTGAATCGTGAACAATGTTTTGAATTTTGAAAATTGTTCTACCTCTTTGTAAGTAGTCTTAAGGTAGGCAGGAATCAATCCACATTGCCAATCGTTGCAATGAATTATATCAGGAATCCATCCTAATTTTTGGATCAATTCAAATACGGATAAGTTAAGCAGAATAAATCTTTCATCATTATCTTTATGATCATTTCCTGTCATAGAATCGGTGTATAAACTGTTTCTACTACGAAAATATTCTTCATTATCAAGAAAATATATCTGTACTCTTATTCTTTGCCCGGGAAGGAAACAAGATTTTAGCGAGAATATAACCTCCTTATCTCCAATTTTTACTTGCAAATCTTTTAATCTTACAACTTCGTGAATTTTATATTTTCTGTCATCAACAGCCCCATATTTTGGAACGACTATTCTAACTTCATGCCCCAATTCAGCTAATGCTTGTGGCAATGCTGCAGAAACATCGGCGAAGCCACCCGTTTTCATAAAAGGGACAACTTCTGAGG
>JBATTD010000725.1:0-3425 GCA_049670345.1 Ignavibacteriaceae bacterium | reverse complement strand
TACTGCAATTGCGTTAATGTTAACTTACTTTACAAACTCAATTGATTATCCATTGGTTATTGGCGGGAAACCTTTCTTTTCATTACCGGCTTACATTCCTGTTACATTTGAATTAACTGTGCTGTTTGCGACTTTATCAACTGTTATTGCAATGCTAACTTTCTACTTTAAGTTTCCTGCAAATAATCATGTTCTTCACGATACTCAATACATGAAAAAGGTATCGCTCGACCGATTTGGTATTGTTATAGAAGCCAATGATCCAAAGTTTGAGCAATCAAAGATTGAAGATTTATTAAGAGGTTTTGGTCCTGAATCTGTTGAAACTGTTTATCATAAAGAGGAAGTTAAATATCCGATTTTCGAACCTAAGTTTATTACATTCTTAATTCTAGTTGCTATTGTAGTTTCTGCAGGAACTTATATAACTCTTAATAAATTGATGTTTATGGTTCCATTTAACTGGATGATGAATCAGGATAAAATGATTCCGCAATCTAGAACAGAATTATTTGAAGATGAAAGAGGAATGCGTTCACCGGTAGAAGGAACTGTTGCTCAAGGATTCATACCTTATGCTTACATGGGAATTGATGAACCGCAGGAATATCTTTCAAATCCGGTTCTTCCTTCCATTGAAAATTTGAAATTAGGTCAAAAGAAATACTTAACTTACTGCAGCCCATGTCATGGTAATTTTGGTGATGGCGACAGCCGCCTAAAAGGGCAATTTCCAAATCCGCCTTCATTACATTCACAAAGGATACGCAGTTTTGAAGATGGAAGATTTTATCACATTATTACAAATGGTAAAAATATTATGCCTTCCTATGCTGCTCAAATTAGCAGGGAAGAAAGATGGACAATAGTTAACTATATAAGAGTTTTACAAAAGGCAAAAAATGCAACTGCATCAGAGTTGGAAATGATTATTAAGGAGACAGATACAAATGTCGCAAACTGAAGTAAACTATCAGAAAAAAGAACTCCCCGCTAAATTAAGTAAAGTGGGTTTAGTATTGCTAGTTGTTGGTGTTCTCCTTGGTATAATTGCATTCTTTGTTGATCACACAAGAGCAAGTTTTAACTATCTGGTTTCTTATTCGTTTCTCATCAGCATTGGCGTGGGTGCATTTTTTCTGATTACATTGGAATATGTTACAGATGCGATCTGGAGCGTACCTTTAAGAAGAATAACTGAATTTCTTGCAGCTATCATTCCATTTCTTGCAATTTTTGTTATCCCTATTTTATTTAATATGCACGAAATATTTCATTGGACTCACGAAGAAGTAGTTGCTCAGGATCAAATACTTCAAGGAAAAGCATCTTATTTGAACATTCCTTTCTTTACAATTAGAGTTTTTGTATTCATTGCTATTTGGTCGTTCTTTTATTTTGTTATTGTGCGTAACTCAGCTAAGCAGGATACTTCAGGAGAACAAAAACTAACAAAAATAAATTCCAAATTTTCAGCCATATTTATTCCAATCTTTGCTGTAACAATATCCGTTACGGCTATTGATTTATTAATGAGTATTGAACCTCATTGGTTTTCAACGATTTTTGGAGTTTATTACTTTTCCGGAACTGTTATAGCTTCACTGGCTGCCGTTACAATTGCCGCAGTATTATTGAAAGAAAAAGGCTACCTGCCTAAAAAAGTAACAAACGATCATCTCTACAGCCTTGGTGCATTGATGTTTGTATTTGTAAACTTTTGGGCATATATAGCTTTCTCTCAATATCTGCTTATTTGGTATGCTGATCTGCCGGAAGAAACCTTTTGGTTCTTACAGAGATGGGAAGGTAGTTGGGCAATTTTCTCAATATTATTAATTGTACTTAAGTTTTTAGTGCCTTATATCGTGCTTCTATCTCAACCGGCAAAAATGGATCCTAAGCGATTAAAGTTTATTGCAGTTTGGTTATTGATTGCCCACCTGTTCGATCTTTTCTGGCTTGTTATGCCCGGAATGCCTGGAATGGAAAATGGTTATGTGTTTAGTTGGATCGATTTGGTATTTCCTATCGGTGCTGTGGGATTTGTAATATTTTTATTCAGTATGAAAGCGAAGAAACAAAACTTGATACCTGTTGGCGATCCAAAATTAAAAAGAGGTTTGGATTTTCATCTGTAATTGAAAATCAGGAATAATTATGAACTATAGTAACTATAAAGATAAAAGTGATGAAATAAAACAAAACCATGGTATGTTATTCGGGTTGTTTTATCCATACATACTGGTAATAATTTTAGCAGTTGGAATTTATTATCTTGCTAATGAAGCTAATGTTGCTCAGCAAAAAGTTCCGCCTCTTACTGCACAACCAGTTATTGTAACAGATCTTACACTTCAGCAGCCGAAAGTAATTCCTCCAGTGGATGTAAATCAGATTAGTGTGCCTACTCCTGAATTAATAGCTATTGGAAGTAATATTTATAAAACTACTTGTGCTTCTTGTCATGGTGATGAAGGAACAGGAACGGGCCTGGCTTCGGTTGGATTAAATCCGGCACCTCGTAATTTTACGAAGCACGAAGGCTGGAAAAACGGCGAAACTATTAGCGGAATATTTACAACTCTTCAGGAAGGTATTCCCAACAGTTCGATGATTGCTTATGATTTCTTAACTCCTGAAGAAAAATTTGCCCTTGCTCATTATGTCCGTTCGGAATTTATTGTTGATGCAACTTTGGATGATGAGACGGATTTTGCAGGACTTGAAATTCTCTATAATCTATCTGCTGGAAAGAAGGTTGCCGGACAAATGCCGATAGAATCCGCTATGCAGCTTATTGCAGAACAACACAAATATAAGTTTGATAAAATCACTACAGTAGTTGAGAATATAAATACAAATACACATAGCAGAACAGCGCAGTTACTTAAAAATATTACAGATGATTTACCATTAGCCCTTTCTGCTCTGGAAAATTCTGATAAGTGGAGGAAAAGTGAAGATTTGTTCATGAACCATTTAACAACAAATGTTTATCAAAATGGCTTTAACAGTAAGATATTTAATCTTAATTCTGATGAATGGAATAAATTATATAATTATTTAAATAATGCTTTGTAAGCGAGCGATAAGATAATTAACAATGAAACGAACATGAAAAAACAATTACAAACAAGAAGATGATTAATATGCGAGTTCCATATGGCAAAAAAAGAAATTATATACAGATGAATAATAGAATTTTTCAAATAGTTTTATCATTCACTCTGTTATTGTTTGTTTCATCGGTAGCGGCGGCTGATCAAATAGAAGTTGGTATTGATGAACAACTTGGCTCATACATTCCTTTGGATGTTCATTTCAAAGATGCGCAAGGAAATGATGTTGCTCTAAGAGAATTAATTTCTGAATCTGATGCAACAATTCTTGCGTTTGTTTACTATCAATGCCCGGGAATTTGC
>JBATTD010000724.1:0-1931 GCA_049670345.1 Ignavibacteriaceae bacterium | reverse complement strand
CCTGTAGGCAGGGTAAGCGGAAGGTAGGTAATACGAGGCTTTACTAACTTCTGTATTCCAACTCTAAACTACTTGAGAAGCACCATTTTCTTAGTCTCAACAAAAGAACCTGCCCCCCCGTTTGCGGGGTAAACTTGCAATCTGTAGAAGTAGATACCACTTGGCAGACCTTGCCTGCCGGCAGGCAGGTTCCGGACTTCGCCGGAATGACTGTTGAACTTAACTTCATAGCTTCCAGCATCTTTTTCTTCGTTAACCAATTTTGCAACTTCATTTCCCAGAACATCATAAACCTTCAAAATCGTAAATCCCAATTCTGAAATCGTAAATTGTATTTTGGTACTTGGGTTAAATGGATTGGGGTAGTTCTGTTCAAGAGAAAAACGGACCGGATTCAGAACTGTTTGCTTCACATTCGTGGATACAGCATAAGGCAAACTGAACATGGATGTGTTCCCGTTAGTATCCGTGACTGTGGCTGTGATATTCCCGAGCAGAGGCATTCCTGAAATCTCCAAAACGAATGAACCTGATGCACCGCTTGTTGTGGACCCCAGATACTGCCGGCCCTGATTGCCGGAATCTGTAAATACTTCGATCACGGACATCGGAACAGCCGTGCCCTGTACCTGTTCGGATGTGCCGGAGGTGAGTGTCGGGTTGGAGATGTTATTGTTGCTATTCTGGGCCAGTGTAATACCGCTCTGTCCATTATTGGAAATAAAGTTTCTGGTCATAGTGTTTTCAGCGGCCTTTTGGCCTTCAATATAGATACCGGAAAAGGGATGATAGCCAATGAAGTTTTCTGCGATCAGATTCTTTTTTGCACTGTCGACATCCGCTCGAATACTAATACCTGAATCAACATTTCCCAGATTGAGGGTCCAGGTTCTATCTACTCCGATACAATTGTTGACAATGTTGTTGTAATTTGACTCCCAGATCCCTATCCCGACTCTTTTCCCGAATATCATATTTTCAACAACTTCATTGTGATGACTTCCCTCCAAAATGGAAATGCCTCCGTAACCACCTGTCAACCCGTTTCCGAGTGTATCCGTACCCGTCCGGTTCAGGCCGATATAATTGCCCACTATCGCATTATAACTACAGCCCCGCGCTATCTTGATGCCGCCCCATGGATTCCCACCGATAACATTGGGTAAAGTATCCATTGGTACTATCATATTATATTGGCTGCTGTCATCCATAAAGATCCCGAACTGATTGCCCGCGGATTCCATGGCATTGTAATTTACACCCAGGTAACAACCGGCGATCATGCATTCCTTCGTACCGCTCAGGAAAATGCCCATTGCCGAAAAACGATTGATGATCAGGTGAAAAATTTGAATATGGTTTGATTCAATATTCAACCCGCTTGCATAGGTGCTCAAGGTACCGTTCAATTCGATTTCAGGACCAAATGGATTGGTATCCTCTCCGATAAAATCGCGCTGGGTCATCCCGTTGATGACCAGATTCGAATCTGAGATCGTTCTCATTTGGGTTAGGGGTTTAATAGTCCAGACACCCGTAGCCGGGTTATAGTTGGGATCTGCCATAGGAATTTGGAAAATAATCTCATCAGGTCCGGGATTTACATTCGCCAGGCGGATCGCTTCCCGCAGAGACCCCGCACCGTCATCCGCTGTGGTGGTTACAAAATAAGTCTCAGAAAACAGGGGGGAAACAAAAAGACCAAAGCATAAAACAAGAACCGTTTTTACGGTTGTTCTTTGAGTGACATAGAACATGGCTGCTCTCCTTTTTTTAAAGATTAAAGTCCTGATCAATCTATTCTTTATATTAATGGTATAACACCGCACATACACTCTACGCCTTGGGGGAAGCACTATATTCTGGAAAGAATTTAAGAGTAACGTTATTCTATATGTTTCTCTCAAGGTATAGATATAAATCTAAATTGT
>JBATTD010000723.1:0-12250 GCA_049670345.1 Ignavibacteriaceae bacterium | reverse complement strand
AGATACATGGTAATTAAACATGAAAGAAATTTTAATCCAACTCTTCCATCGCGATCTCGAAAAACTAAAAACCGAGATAACTTCCTACAAAGATGAAAACAAAATGTGGGAAGTTACGGGAGATACCTGCCCGTCCGGCAGGCGGGTAAAAAACTCTGCAGGAAATCTTTGCTTGCACATTTGCGGCAACCTTCAGCATTTTATCGACTCAGTTCTTGGTAACTCAGGTTATGTTAGAAACAGAGATGCAGAATTTTCAAGAATAAATGTGCCTGTTGATGAAATGCAAACTGAGATTGATGAAATAATGGTCATCATTAAAAAAACTTTAAGCGAACTCGACGAAAAAAGATTGAAGGAAATTTATCCTATAAATGTTTTTGGAAAGGAAATGACCACGGGATTTTTCCTTGCACATCTAACAACACATCTTAACTATCATCTCGGGCAAATTAATTATCATAGAAGACTATTGGATGCATAACTGAAAATTCCAACACCAATTTATTGCCTTATCTCGGCACACTCATTATAAAGTCCATCAATAAATTACTCCGTCTATCAATACTTCATTTTATCTTCTAATACAATTGCATACTATTGGCACAGTTAATAATGTAATTAAAGTAACAGAAGAAAAAAACAATCATAATTATGAGAGAAAAGAAAATGGAATCAAAAATATCTTTGAGGGATTGTCTTGGATGCGGGGTTGGTCTGGGAAGCATATTCGGTACAATCATTGGAATTTTGTTAGAGAACCCTGGTGCCGGTTGGCTGCTGGGTATGATTTCAGGCGCCGCCATCGGATTAATCTTTAACAGAATAAGAACTGTTAGTTTACCGATCAATAATCAAAACAAAAATTCACACTAATTAAGTGCTGGTTTTCTTTGCTTGATTCTGCACGACTAAACATATAGGTTTAGAACAATTATTCTAAGTTTTTTTTCAATCAGGAGAATAAATGTTAACACATCTATATTTTTTCTTTTATTCATATCATTCACACAATTTTTTGGATTCGTTTTTAGTTAAATTATTAATTTAAAAGTGTAGTATTTATTTATGAAAATATTCAGTTTTTTTAGCCTAACTATTTTAATATTATTCATAGTCTCCTGTGGCAGAGTAGAATATACTGATAAAAGTATAAACGAGATTGTTCAGAGAACAGATTCCCTACTTGTTAATTTAGCCGGACAAAAATACGATTGGGCTTCAGCAAAAGCATATTCAACGGTAACGGCATATTATCCCGAATCTGATATAATTTTTCTAAACGAAAATTTAACTCGCAGAAAACCAGCCGAAGCATTCAATCTCTATTATTATAAAGATAGTCATCTTATACATTTTATCGGAAAGAAGCTTGAATATTTTACAAAAGATAAAAATAATGTAAAAAAACATCTAACGAAGCTTAATCTTAATCTGGAATCTGATGGTGATGTAATAAGCTACCAAAAAATTGTTAATGGCGAACTAGTAAGTTTGGATGACTCTGATTTAGAAGAAGTACTGACACACGCAGAAGAATTATATAAACTGATTGGCGATAAGGAAGAATAGTACGTTTAAAAACTTCTTCTACTTAAATAATATCTTACACCAAACGTAAAATTTAAATTGTTCAGCGCGCTTGCATGATAAGGTGCGTCACTAACTGCATAGTTATATTGTGCTTCTATAAATGTTGAAGCATTACTGTCTTCCCAGCTTTTCTCTACCATCATACCTCCGAAATAACCCCATATGGTCTCATTATCAATACTGGAGACAACATGACCACCCATCAGTTTTGCCTCCTGGTTTACAACTGAAAATGTAACTCCGCCGCTCACGCCAAGTGCAAATTCATCAGATAAATTAAAACTGTATAAAAGTCCCCCGTTAAACAGTAACTGAGAGAAAGACGAAGTTACTTCTATAAACTGATCAGAGATTTGATATTGACCCGAAAGATGTGAAGTATTATAAAATGATTGGAAGTTTGATTTGGTTGTATGTGAACTTCGTGAATAAAGATAAAGATTCTTTGTAACAGGATACCCGAAACTTCCACCAAAAGCCAAAGCAAAAGGGCTTTCATTTCCATTACTGGAATTGTTTATCTGTGCAGCACCGACTAATCCGGATACAAATGCTGATTTTTTATGAAATTTTTGTGCAGAAATATCACACACGGTAATCAAAACAAACAAAGTTAAAAGTAAAGTAACGGCTCTCATATTTCACCTCGGTTTTGATAATAAATTAAAAATTCTTATAAGTATTGTCAACTGCCAAATTTATACTCAATAATCTCAGTAACCATTCAGTTTTCTGCACATGTAAAAAAAATAAAAGCTGAAGGTGTAGAAACGAATCACTGTTTAAAGAAAGTCAAGTGACTTATGATGTTATCATCAATTCTAAAGAACGGGACAATTTTTCAACAGGAGGTTCTTCTCCTGTCCATAATTCAAAAGATTTAGCTGCCTGATGTACCAGCATTTTTAATCCTCCCAATGTAGCAGCGCCTTGCTGTTTTGCTAAATTTAATAACTTAGTTTCGGTAGGATTATAGATCATATCAAATACCAATTGCTCTTTGTGAAATGATTCTTTTAAACTTGTAGGACTATCATCCACATCAGGAAACATCCCAACAGGTGTTGAGTTAACAATTAATTTTGAGCTGTTAAATGTTTCAATCAAATCAGGCGGAAAGAGATCTGTTGTTTTTAAATTATCGAATCTCATCTTCTCACTGAAATATCTTTTTAACGTATCAGCACGCTGGGTTGTTCTATTTATGATAGTTATTTGCTCGGGTTTAAAATACCTTATCAACGTGTAAATAACAGCCCTTGCACCGCCTCCTGCACCAATCACACATACTTTGGAACCTGTAATCAAATCTTTAAATTCAGTTAAGCTCTCCAATATTCCGTTTATATCTGTATTATATCCTTTTAATTTTCCTTGTTCATTTACAATTGTATTAACTGCACCAATCACTCCAGCTTCTTCGGAGAGTTCATCAAGATATTTTATAATTTTCTCTTTATGAGGAATTGTAACATTTAATCCACTGATTCCAAGAGAAACAACTCCTTTCAGAGCATTTTCAAGATTATCATCCACTACATCAAATGGCAAATAGATATAATCGATGCTCTTAAATTGAGCTGCGATATTATGAATGAATGGTGAATATGATTGTTTTATCGGATGCCCGATTAACCCAATCAATTTTGTATTTGTATAAAATGAATTTTGCATCAAATTAATTGCAGATGATCTTATTTAAAAATACTAAAATAATCATTATTGTAAAGAGAAAGGTGAGAGGTTAATTTTCCCCTAAAAGTTTTTTGAAAAGCTTTGATGACTTTATCTCAGGATATTCATTTGTAAATTCCTGTTTGATTTCAGGATCAGTAGCAAATGCATTCTTCAAACATTCAAGAGCAACCTGCGTTCTTCTTAACAGAAAATTTACTTTCGCCATGCCGTACATTGAATTTGCGTCATCAGGTTTTATTCGCAGGCATTCATCAAACGCATTAAGTGCATCAAGCCAGTTTCCCATTTCAAAATAAGTCTCTGCCAAACAAAACCATATTTGATGATTGTTAGGAGTAATCTTTATAGCCGCCAAGTAACTTTTAACTGATTCCTCTAGTTTTCCAATAGAATATTCCAGCTCCGCTTTGGCAAACCAGGCTTCCATATTACCCGAAGAAATTGCAATAGCTTTATTGAAATCTCTTAAAGCAAAATGATATTTGCCGGTGGAATCGTAACAATAACCTCGGGCGAGATAGGCTTCGTAATACTCATCGTTAATTTTTATTGCTTCAGAAAAATATTTTATTGCACTTATAAGGTCTTCCTGCTGCTCATACAAGTTTCCAATATTAAAGCAGGTTGATTCATCATAATTATCTATTTGATATGCTTTCATAAAACTTTGCAATGCTTCGTTTATTCTACCAAGTTCTGCGAGAACATTGCCCCGGTTAAACCAGGCACTTACAAAATCATCCTTTAATGCAACTGCAAGATCATAGCTGTTAACAGATTGTTCAAGTTTATTTAATTTAGATAATACTACTCCTTTGTTATACCAGCCGTTTGGATTGTAAGGATCCAACTCCAAAAAATTATCATATACGTCTACAGCTTTAGAGTATTCGTTAAGATTTTCGTAACAATATCCAAGTTCATAAAGTGCTTCGTTGTATTCCGGATCTTGATTAATCACTTTCTCGAAATAATGAATAGCTCTTGCAAAATTTTCTCGTCTCTGATTTAGCAAACCAAGACTAAATAGAGCATCTTCATTGTTTGGTTCATGGCTAAGTACTGAGTTTAAAGTTTCTTCGGCTTGAGAAAAATGTCCAAGATTTTCTTCAATTGCAGACTTATCAATTAAGGTATCTAAATCCCCCGGGTTTAATGATAATGCTTTTTCAATGCACTCAATTGCTTGTTCAAAATTTCCAGCAGAATTTAGAAGCAATCCCTTCTTATTCCATAATTCTGAGTTGTAAGGTGAGATTTCAATTAAATAATTTACAAAGTACAACCCATCGGTTATATAGCCGTAATCGATACATTGGTTTATAACATCCTCAATTCTTTCAAATGAATCGTAAAGTAAATTGCTCTCAATTATGTTTCGGCAGGCATTAATTTCTTCATTTAAATCAATATCATCCTCTTCAGAATTTATATCATTAAAATGAGAATTGTAAATGGACATTAAGTTCTCCGTAAACTGATTATTAGTTTTAATTAGCTGTTACTAATAAATTATAAAAACAATTTGAAATCAACTTGATAATTAAAAAATATTTTATAATACGATAAAATACAAATGCCGTGCCACAAGAGCACGGCAATTTTTAATAACCAACCCAAATTTGATGGTTTAGTTCTGTAAAACAGCAGTAACTTTTTCTGCTGCATCTTTCAGACTTGATGCAACTTCAAAGTTTAGTTCAGATTCATTTAACAAAACACTGGCTTGTTTGGCATTTGTTCCTTCCAGTCGAACTACAATTGGTACACCTACCTGCATCCACTTAGTGGCATCAATAACACCCTGCGCAACTCTGTCGCATCTAACAATACCACCAAAAATATTTATCAGGATAGCTTTTACATTCGGATCTGAAAGAATTATTTTGAATCCATTTGCAACAGTATCCCTATCCGCCGTACCTCCAACATCTAAAAAATTAGCCGGTTCACCTCCAGCGATTTTTATTATATCCATAGTCGCCATAGCCAACCCTGCACCGTTCACCATGCATCCCACATTGCCGTCAAGTTTTATATAATTAAGATTATATTTTGATGCTTCAACTTCCAAAGCATCTTCTTCATCCAAATCGCGGTATTCTGCAATATCCTTAAGCCGGTAGAGTGCATTATCATCAAAATTCATTTTTGCATCCAGTGCAATAATATCGCCTTCCTTTGTAACCACTAAAGGATTTATTTCTGCAAGCGATGCATCGGTTTTTTCATAAGCATTATAAAGAGCCATTAAAAACTTAACTGCTTTCTTATGCCTATCTCCTTTAAAACCCAAAGCAAAAGCAAATTTCCTTGCCTGGTATGGTTGCAATCCTAAACCAGGTTCAATTAAATCTTTAATTATTTTTTCAGGAGTTTCGGCCGCAACTTTTTCTATTTCAACACCGCCTTCTGTTGAAACCATCATAACATTTTTAGATTGAGCTCTGTCCAAAGTAATACCAACATAATATTCCTTTTCTATGTTTATGCCTTCCTCAATAAGAAGTCTCTTTACTATTTTACCTCCTGGTCCTGTTTGATGGGTGACTAAATTCATTCCGATAATTTGACTTGCGAATTCCCAAACCTCGTGCAGACTTTTCGCAACTTTTACACCACCGCCTTTTCCGCGCCCCCCGGCATGAATCTGGGCTTTAACAACCCAAACATTGCCGCCCAGCTCTTCCTTTGCAATTTTCACTGCTTCTTCTCCTGAAAATGCAACCCCTCCTCTTGGCACCGGAACATTATATTTTCTTAAGATTTCTTTTCCTTGATATTCATGAATTTTCATTTAACTGCCTTTAATTATTCATTTTAAATGGGATTAACACACTGCATTATGCCCGCATTTAAATTATATTTTTTCACTCATTGTTTTAGCCTGCTGGAACAGAAGCAAGTAATCTCTTCCACCTGCTTTTGAATCGGTTCCTGACATATTAAAACCGCCAAACGGATGTGCACCAACAAATGCGCCGGTACATTTACGATTGAAATAAAGATTACCTATTAATAATTGTTCTTTTGCAGCATTAATTTTTTTACGATTTCTTGTATAAACTGCACCGGTTAAACCATAAATTGTATCGTTTGCAATTTTAAGACTCTGCTCAAAATTATTGGATTTTATTACAGCTAACACAGGTCCGAATATTTCTTCTTTCGCGATTCGATGATTAGGTTTGATATCGATTAAAACGGTAGGTTCGATAAAATAACCGTTACCTTTAGCTTTTTTACCGCCAGCTAAAAGTTTACCCTCCCTTTTACCTATTTTTATATAGTTAAGAATACTTTTTTGAGCGCTTTCATTAATTACAGCACCCATGTAATGATTCTCTTCCCCGGGGCCAACCTTAATTTTATCTACTTCAGTCTTCAACTTACTAACAAACTTTGAGTAAACTGCTTTATCTACTATTGCTCTTGAACAAGCAGAACACTTTTGACCCTGAAATCCAAATGCTGATGCAGCTATACCTTTTACCGCTTCATCAATATTTGTTTCCTTATCAACAATGATACAATCCTTTCCGCCCATTTCAGCGACAACACGTTTTAACCAAATTTGTTTCGGCTGAACTATTGCAGCTAATTCATTAATATGTGTACCAACTTCCATAGAACCGGTGAATGAAATGAATCTGACTTTAGAATGCGCAACTAAAGTATCACCAACTTCGCCACCTGAACCCGGAAGAAAATTTATAACACCATCCGGTAATCCAGCTTCTTTCATTATATCATAGAATATTTTTCCCATCATAGGGGAATCGCTGGAGGGCTTTAGAACAACTGTATTTCCCGTAACTAATGCTGCCGATGTCATTCCAACTAAAATTGCAAAAGGGAAATTCCATGGCGGAATAGTAACACCAACACCCAAGGGAATATATACTAATTCATTCTTCTCACCTTTAATTGGTGTGATTGGTTGCTTGGCAGAATACCTTAACATCTCTCTGGCATAAAACTCAAGAAAATCAATTGCTTCGGCAGTATCGCCATCTGCTTCAAGATAGTTCTTTCCGGTTTCGCAAATCATCCATGCATTAATTTCAAATCGTTTTTGCCTTGCGATAGCGGCTGCCTTAAATAAATAACCTGCTCTTTTTTCCGCCGGGACAAATTTCCATTCGTCAAACTTTTTATTAGCTGTTTCAACAGCGCGGTTTGCTAATTCTTTAGTTCCCTTATAAAACTTTGCAACAATTTCATCTTTATTTGATGGGTTGTAAGATATGATCCTTCCTTCAGACCTTACCTTTTTGCCACCAATTATCATTTCATATGTTTTGCCGAATTGTTTCTTTACAATAGCAAGAGCTTTTTGTTGTTTTTCAATATTTAATTTTTTTGAAAAATCTGTAAATGATTCGTTGCGGAAAGGTTTAACTGACATTAATGATCTCCTGAAAAAATAATTAAAAATAGTTTTCAAAAATTAACCTTTTTGATTTTGATAAGCAATTTGCGGAAGTTTGCTTAATGAACTTGATTCATTAGGTTTAGTATGGACATCTTTGAATAGATAAGCTTTTGATTTTAAGCTAATGATGTTATATTTTTTTACCAATATTTACAAATTACTATATGGTAATTTTGCGAGGGATATTAACGTAAGATAGTGTTAATAATTAATTTTAATAATAATATTGCCGGGAGACGGAAATGGCATTACTAAAAGCATGCGATACAATTACTGAAGTTTATCGTTTTTTAACAGAGGAATACGGGCAAACTGTTGATAAAGATTTACTCAGGTATAAAGTCGATAACAAATATACAGGGATATCATATTCAAAATTTAAAGAGGAAACAGACTCATTTGCATTTGGTCTTGCATCACTCGGTATAAAACGGGAAGATAAGGTTGGCATTATAGCGGAGAACCGACCTGAATGGGTTTATACAGATATGGCAACACTTGCATTGGGAGCGATAGATGTACCTCTTTATCCATCTCTAACTGCTGCTTCGGTTGAGTATATTCTGAATAATTCAGAATCGAAATGCATAGTTGTTTCAAATAAATTTCAGTTGAATAAGGTGTTGAAAATACGTGACAATTGTAAATATTTGGAATTTATTATTGTGATGAATGAAAATGATTTCGATCCGTCCGTGAAAAATCTTCATTCATTTAAACAAGTACAGGAATCAGGTAATGAATATAAAAACAAGAAACCCGAATTGTTAAAAGATAGTATGAGCAAAGTCCAGGAGAACGACGTCTGTACAATTATTTATACCTCCGGTACAACAGGCGAACCGAAAGGAGTAGTATTAACACACAAGAATATTATGTCCAATGTTACAAGTGCATTAGAAGCATTCCCCATTACTAAAGATGATGTGTTTTTATCCTTCCTGCCTTTGTGTCATATCTTTGAAAGGATGGCTGGATATTATACAGCATTTGCATGCGGCGCTTCGGTTTGCTATGCCGAAAGTGTAGAAAAAGTTGCATCTAATTTAGCTGAGATAAAGCCAACTCTAATGACTTCTGTTCCCCGTTTGTTCGAAAGAATTTATTCAAAAATTATAAGGAACGTTGAAAGCCAACAGGAAAAGAAACAGAAAATATTTTACTGGGCAATGGATACCGGGAGACTATATGTTAAAGCAAAAAAAGAGGGTAAACTACCCATTGCACTTTCTATAAAACATAAAGTAGCGGATAAGCTGGTTTTCAAAAAACTAAGGGGAAGATTTGGGGGTAAAATAAGGTTCTTTATTTCTGGAGGTGCAGCGCTTCCTAGGGAAATGGGAGAATTTTTTGAAGCATTTGGAGTTCTCGTTATCGAAGGGTATGGCTTAACCGAATCCTCCCCGGTATTAACCGCAAACAGAGTGGACGACTACAAATTTGGCTCTGTTGGGAAACCTTTCTCCGGAGTAGAAATAAAAATTTCTCCCGATGGTGAAATACTTGCAAGAGGACCGAATATTATGCAAGGTTATTATAAAAATAAAAAGGAAACAGACGCCACCATAAAAGACGGTTGGCTTTACACCGGTGATATTGGAGTATTTGATACAGACGGATTCTTATTGATTACAGATAGGAAAAAACATTTATTTAAAACATCGGCCGGTAAATATATTGCCCCTACTCCAATTGAAAATACGTTCCTCGGAAGTAAATATATCGATCAGTTTGTATTGATTGGCGACAGGAGAATGTTCCTTAGTGCACTAATTGTACCCGATTATGAAGCCGTAAAAGAGTATGCTGATTCTAATAATATTCCGTATGCAAATGAAAAAGATCTTGCACAGAATGATGAGATCTATAAATTACTTGAAAAGGATATGGTACACTTTCAGAAGAAGTTAGCAAATTACGAACGTGTCAGAAAATTCGTACTGTTAGATAACCCGTTTACTATTGATTCCGGTGAAATTACGCCAAGCTTAAAAATTAAGCGCAAGGTAGTTGAAGAGAAATACAGTGAACTTATAAACAGGATGTATGACAGTCTTTCAAATTAGAAAAGGAATTCTGATTAGTTATTAATCTCTTCCATTACATCAATAATCTGCTTATGAATTTGGTTGTTAGAAGATAATATCTTCTTTGAGAAGATATCTATAGAATTGCCCTTAAAATCGGTAACTATTCCACCAGCTTCTTCCGCTATCAATTTTCCGGCGCAAATATCCCACGGATGTAAGTAAACCTCCCAGAATCCATCAAACACACCTGAAGCAAGATAGCAAAAATCAATAGCCGCCGAACCAAGTCTTCTAATACCGCGGGCTTTTTTTGTTAAAATTATAAATCTCTCAAAAGCTCCTTCGGGATTTTCGGCTACATTGTACGGAAATCCTGTAACAAGCAAACTATGTTCAAGTTTACTTATTTTACTTACTTTAATCTGCTCTGAATTTGCGAATGCTCCGCTTCCTTTTTCAGCAGAGAAAACCATATCTCGCATTACATCATAAACAACTCCTGCAATCGTTTCACCTTTTTTTTGTACGCCAATCGATACAGAAAATATTGGCAAACCGTGTGCAAAATTTGTAGTTCCGTCAAGCGGGTCAACAACCCAAAGATATTCGGAATTCTTCTTCACATCTCCGCCTTCTTCAGCAAGAATACTGTGAGAAGGATATTTTTCCTTTATAAAATTAATAATCAGTTCTTCCGATGCTTTATCAATTTCCGTAACAAGATTACTTTCGTTAGTTTTGTATTCAATTTTAAATGTCGTACCAAATCCATCTTTAATTATCGACCCGGCTCTTTTACTAATTTCTATTATGTCGTCTATCATCATAATTTGTAAATGTTGTAATTAAAAGGATTCTGTCTTGTTAATATATACGATGTAAAAATAATAAGTATAGTTTGGTGCACTTTAAATTCTGCCAATTCTAAGTTCCTTGAAAGCCCTATGTGATTTTGGTATATTTTGATTTAGATTATACGCAACAAAAGGAGTTTTTATTTGAATCAGATTAACAAAACTGAAATTCATTCAACAAGTGAAGGTTCATTTATCGATAGTATGCCGGATACACTTCCGATTTTACCGCTTCGGGATATAGTAATTTTTCCATATATGATATTTCCCGTACTTGTTGGAAGAGAACAGTCAATCCGTGCTGCTAACTATGCTACGGAAAATACAAAATATATTTTTCTTTCCACTCAAAAAAAATCTACAATTGAAGATCCTAAGCAGGATGATATTTATACTGACGGAACAATTGCTAAAATAATTCAAATATTAAAACTGCCAAACGGATTAATGAAGATTCTGGTTGACGGTTTAATTCAAGCAAAAATTGTTAAGTTTACTAACAGAAAGGAATTTTTTGAAGGTAAGATGGAAATCGTTTTGCCTGAACATGTAAAAGATCATGAGATGAATGCAATGGAAAGGCAGATGTCTCAATTATTTAAAGAATATGTAAAGATCAGTAGAAATATTCCTGCAGAAACATTAAGTGCTTATGAAAACATAGTTGAGCCGGACAGAAAACTATTTTACGTTGCTGCTAATATAATTCAGCAAATAGATGTTAAGCAGGCAATTCTTAAAAAATACACTTTAAAAGAACAGTTTTACGAAGTTATCAAAATTTTAAATTCTGAAATTGATATACTCAAAATAGAGAAAGAAATTGATAACAAGGTTCAGGAAAATATTGCCAAAACACAACGCAAGTTTATAATACAGGAACAAATAAAAATTTTGCAGGATGAATTGGGAGAAGATGAAGATTCTTCGCCGGAGTTTACCAAGATTAGGCAAAAAATAAAAAAAGCAAAGATGCCTAAAGAAGCTGAGGAGAAATCATTAGAAGAATTAACCAAACTTAAAAAAACCCCTTCAATGTCTCCCGAATCTACTGTCATCAGAAATTATCTTGATTGGCTTACCGATGTACCATGGTCTAAAAAGACAAAAGATAATCTAAACATAAAACATGTGCAGAAAATTTTAGATGAAGACCACTTCGGATTAAAAAAACCGAAGGAAAGAGTTATCGAGCACATTGCTGTTCTTAATCTTGTAAAGCAGATTAGGGGACAGATACTCTGCTTTGTAGGACCACCGGGAGTTGGTAAAACATCACTTGGTAAATCTATTGCAAGAGCTTTGGGTAGAAAATTTGTACGAATTAGTTTGGGCGGTGTTCGTGATGAAGCTGAGATTAGAGGTCATCGAAGGACATACATCGGCTCAATGCCCGGCAAAATACTTCAATCTATGAAAAAAGCAGGTACAATAAATCCTGTTATCTTATTAGATGAAATTGATAAAATGAGCGTTGATTTCAGAGGAGATCCATCTTCAGCAATGCTCGAAGTTCTCGATCCTGAACAGAACCATACATTTAACGATCATTATCTTGAAGTTGATTACGACCTGAAAAATGTTATGTTCATCACTACTGCTAATGTTCGTTATAACATTCCCCTTCCATTGCAGGATAG
>JBATTD010000722.1:0-20170 GCA_049670345.1 Ignavibacteriaceae bacterium | reverse complement strand
GGTGGATTTGTAAGTACAGAAGACGGTTCGGGTATAGTTCACATAGCTCCGGCTTTTGGTGCTGATGATTATGATCTCTCAAAAGAATTTGATTTACCGATGCTGCAACCCGTTACTCGCAGCGGGTTGTTCACCGATGAAGTAAATGATTTTGCAGGTATGTTTGTAAAAGATGCAGATAAAGATATCATAACAAAATTAAAGGGAGAAGGAAAGCTTTATAAAAAAGAAACCATTACTCACACTTATCCGTTTAGCTGGAGGCACGAAGATGTGCCTATAATTTACTATGCGCGCGAATCATGGTTTATAAAAACAACATCAGTAGCAAAACGTATGGTCGAACTAAATAAAACCATTAACTGGCAGCCGCCAGAGGTTGGTGCTGGAAGGTTTGGCAATTGGCTTGAGGAAAATAAAGATTGGGCGCTTTCACGAGACCGGTTTTGGGCAACACCATTGCCGATATGGATTAACGATGACGGCGATATGTTTGCTGTTGGCAGCATTGAGGAACTTAAAGAAGGATTTATTGAAGAAAACGGAAAACGAATTTCTGTAGAAGAAGTAGATGAAATTGATCTTCACAAACCATTTGTTGATAAAATATTTTTTGAACGTAACGGTAAAATTTATAAACGTACTCCCGAATTAATTGATGCATGGTTTGATTCCGGCTCAATGCCTTTTGCACAATATCATTATCCTTTCGAGAATAAAGAACTGTTTGAGAAAAAATTCTTTCCTGCTGATTTTATATGTGAAGGGATTGATCAAACACGCGGTTGGTTTTATACTATGCATGCAATAGCAACAATGCTTTTTGATAGTGTTGCTTATAAAAATCTTATTGTAAACGAATTGATCCTCGATAAGACAGGACAGAAGATGTCTAAATCAAAAGGCAATACAGTTGATCCTTTTGTTTTGTTTGATAAATACGGTGCAGATGTTACAAGATGGTACTTAGTAATAACAAGCCCGCCCTGGCGCCCGACTTTGTTTGATGAAGAAGGTTTGGTGGAAGTTCAGAGGAAATATTTTGGAACTTTGGTTAACATTTATTCGTTCTTTGTGCTTTATGCAAATATAGATGGGTTCAATTACAGCGAAGGAAAAATTCCTTTTGAAAATAGAGAAGAAATTGATAGATGGATAATATCCAAACTAAACTCTCTTATTGTTGAATACAAAGAGTTGATGGATAATTACGATGTGACAAAAGCAGCAAGGGCTGTTTCTGCTTTCACATTAGATCATCTTTCAAACTGGTATGTGAGAAGATGCAGGCGACGCTTTTGGAAATCGGAAATGAATGATAACAAACTTGCTGCTTATCAAACTTTATATGAGTGTCTCATAACCGTTTGTAAATTAACTGCTCCATTTGCTCCTTTTATCTCTGAAGAAATTTATCAGAATTTAAATTCGGTTACGGGAAAGGAAAATTTTGAATCAATTCATCTTACTGATTTTCCTGCAATTGGAACAATTGATAAAGAATTAGAACTAAGGATGGAAATAGCCCAGCGTGTTGTTTATCTTACAAGAGCAATGCGTGCAAAATCAAATCTTAAAGTACGGCAGCCACTAAAGAAAATAATGGTTGTGGTCGATAAAGAGAATAGAGAACCATTATCCAAAATGAAAGAGGTAATTCTTGATGAAGTGAATATTAAAGATTTGATTGTATTAGAAGATGATTCTGAAATTGTAAGAAAATTTGCTAAAGCAAACTTTAAATCGTTGGGACCAAAATGCGGTAAAAAAGTACAGTTAATATCAAAAGAAGTTAATGACTTTACTTCTGAGCAAATTAAAGCACTGGAAGATGGTAATTCGGTAAAATTAACAATAGAAGATGAAGAATTTTCTATTGAACCGGAAGATGTTGAAATAGTTAGTTCGGAAATAAAAGGTTGGTTTGTAGAATCTGATGGCGGTGTTACGGTTGCGATTGATACGGAATTGGATGAGAAATTAATTGATGAAGGATTGGCACGAGAATTTGTAAATAGAATTCAAAATATGAGAAAAGATGCCGGATTTGAAGTTATTGATAAAATAAATATCAAATTTACCGGTAGCGAATTACTAAATAAAGCAGTTCAATCATTTACGAGTTATGTAGCGGGGGAAACTCTTGCAGAGAATGTGGAAATATCGGATAAATTGAACGGCGGATTTAAACATGATTGGCAAATTGGAGATCAATCTTGTTCGATTCAAATTGAAAGGATAAGTTCTTAATTAAAGGAATTTGATCATGGCAAAGAAAACAAAGTCTAAAAGAAAAAGCCCGGCTAAAGGAATTAAAAAATCTTCAACTAAAGGAAAAAGTAAAGTGATTAAGAAGAAAACTGTCAAGAAAAAAACAGCGGCTAAAAAGAAAGTTACCACCCAAAAAGCTACTGTAAAAAAAGCGGCACCTAAAAAAACTGTAACTACAAAACCTAAAACAAAAAAACCAGCCGTAAAAAAAGCTGTACCTAAAAAGAAAGTAACGACTAAAAAAACTGTTGCTACGAAACCCAAAACAAGAAAATCTGCTACTAAAAACCCCCACACAAAAACTGTAAAAAAACAAGGGGTTAAAAAAGAAGTAATCAAGAAACATATCATTACTCGCACCGAAGCACTTCAAAGAATAAAAGGTTACAGCAAAAAAGATCTTGAACAGTTCAGAGCAATCATTCTTGAAAAAAGAGATGAGATACTTGAAGATCTTCAAAGCTTAAAAGAGCAAATGCTGGATACAAGCACTGGTGAGTACATAAATGAAAATTCGCCTTACTCTTTGCATATGGCTGAGCAGGGAACCGATGCAATGGAAAGGGAAAAAACTTTTCTATATGCCCAAAGAGAAAATAAATTTTTAGGTTATTTGGATGATGCTCTTAAACGTATTGATAACGGTATTTACGGAATTTGCATTGAATGTATTGAAGAACCTCAGCATCTTTGCGAAACCTGTCCGCTTGTTCCAAAGGCAAGGCTTATTGCTGTACCGCACACCCAACACTGTTTGCCAGTTAAACAAAGGAAGGGTGGCCGATAATCCCTAATAGTTTATTTTTAATTTGAACGTGCACTTGTTAAAAGGAATAAATTGAAATTATTATTTGTTTCATTTCTGATACTCCTTGCTGATCAAGTTTCGAAATTTTATGTTAAAGGGTTTTACTTACCGCTTCTCGATCTCGAACATTTTGGTCTTCCGCAAAGCAGAAGTATCCCGGTGATTGATAAACTTTTATACATTACTCCTATCGAAAATCCCGGAATCGCATTCGGAATCGATTTTGGTCCAGAGTTTAAAACAATTATATCGGTTATTACAATAATTGCAACATTAGCATTAGTAATTTATTTTTTCAGCATTAAAAAAGAAGATATGTTTATTCGTTTTTCTGTGGCTGTAATTTTAGGCGGTGCTATGGGCAATTTAATCGACCGTGTTTTTTATGGGTATATTTTTGGTTATGCATCAATTCTTTCAGGTAATGTTGTTGATTTTCTCGATCTTAGATTATTCAGTTTCTTTTTGATGAATAAAATTTTTAGTATATATGTTTTTAATATTGCAGATATTGCCATCACCTTTGGCGTATTTGCTTTATTGTATGCAATTTCAAAGAAAAGAAAAGAGATTCGCACACCTGAGACCGCCGGGGTTGAAAACACTATAATTGTGGATTAGGAGACACCATTGCGAGTTTTATATTTTACCTTCGGTGTTATTTTTGTTGACCAACTCTCTAAATTTTATATTAAGGGAATAAATATTCCCTTTCTTAATATATCCTTTGAAGGGATGTATTACGGTGAATCCATATCTGTTATCGGCAATTTTTTCAAAATTACTTTTATAGAAAATCCCGGGATGGCATTTGGTTTCAATCCTGGCCCCGACTTCAAGTTATGGATCTCAATTTTTTCACTTATTGCAAGTATCGGGCTGATTGTATATTTATACGTTGTTAGGAATAAATCATTAAGCTTGCGCATCGCTCTTGCAATGATTTTAGGCGGAGCGGTTGGTAATTTGATCGATCGCATATTCTATGGAATTATTTATAAATATGCTCCTGCTTTTTACGGCAAGGTAGTTGATTTTTTTGATTTTGATTTCTTTAACTTTGCAATATTTGGGAGGAGCTATGATAGATGGCCGATCTTCAATATAGCGGATGCTTCTGTTACAATTGGGGTGATTATTCTTGTTTCATTTTACAGGCAGCATAAAAACGAAGATGAAGAAAATCTTGAACAGGAATCAGGAACGGATGAAAAATTATCGCAGGAGTTTAACGAAGCAGAAAATAACGATACCTCTAAGGATAATGAGGTAAACGAAAGAACTGAAAATGGCCAAACTGATAAAGGAAAAGAAATATCGATTTGAAATACCCGAAGGTAAAAAGAAAGAACGAATAGATACCTTCCTTGCAAACTCCATCGAAAATGCCACTCGCTCCAAAGTCCAAAAATCAATTGAAGACGAACTTGTTAAAGTTAACGGCAAAGTTGTAAAAGCAAATTACAAAATTAAACCACTGGATATTATTGAGGCAATTCAACCGATAACACCAAGACCTGAAGATGTTGAACCGGAAAACATTCCGCTTGATATTGTTTATGAAGATGAATGGTTGCTTGTGGTGAATAAACCTGCCGGAATGGTTGCTCATCCCGCCTATGCAAATTATACAGGAACTCTTGTTAATGCTTTACTGTACCACACACAAAATTTAAGCGATATTAATGAGCCGGGAAGACCGGGAATTGTTCATCGCTTGGATAAAGATACAAGCGGATTACTTGTTGTTGCAAAAGATGATTGGGTACATGCAAAATTAGCCGAACAGTTTTCAAAGCATACGGCAGAACGAGAGTACAATGCAATATGCTGGGGGAGGTTTGAAAAAAACGAAGGTACCGTAGAAACATATATCACACGAAGTAAAAAAGACCGTAAAAAATTTACTGTTAGTGAAGCTGAAGGCAAACAGGCAATTACAATTTACAAAGTAATTGAAGAATTTGAATTTACTTCATTGATAAAGTTAAATCTTAAAACTGGGAGGACGCATCAGATTAGAGTGCATTTATCAAGTATCGGAAAACCAATTTTTGGCGATGCTACTTATGGGGGCAGACAAATAAGATTTGGTTCCGAATTACCTCAAATAAAAAACAGGGTGCATAACCTGCTTGAGATTATGCCGAGGCAGGCGCTCCATGCAAAATCGTTGGGATTTATTCATCCCAGAACAAAGGAAGTGATGCGTTTCGATTCCAAACTTCCTCAGGATTTTCAGCATTTAATATCAAACTTGAAAAATCAAACATCTAATAAGTAAAATCTTTATTGATTATATTTACGTTTATAATTAAATAATATGCTATGATAAAAATTGTTTTAACCGGAAAAACCGATGCTCTCAATCTATAATACGTTAACAAAGAAAAAGGAAATATTTGAGCCAATAAATCCGCCTGAAGTTGGAATATATATCTGCGGTCCTACCGTTTATGATTATTTCCATATTGGTAATGCCCGCTCTTTTGTTATGGCTGATGTTGTTAGAAGATATCTTTTGTACAAGGGATACAAAGTAAAGTTTTTAATGAACATCACCGACGTAGATGATAAGATCATAAAACGATCAAATGAAGAGAATGAAGACTTTAACGAATTTACAAAAAAATACATCACTGCTTTTTTTGATGACCTGGAAAAATTTAAACTAATGAAAGCTGATATTTATCCTAAAGCCACAGAGCATATGGATGAAATAATAAGAATGATTGAATCTTTGGAGGATAAGGGATTTGCATATAACAATGATGGCAATGTGTTTTATGATGTATCAAAATTTAAAGAGTACGGAAAGTTGAGCGGAAAATATATTGATGACCTGGTCTCGGGTTCGAGAGTAGAAATAAACGAAGAAAAGAAAAATCCGCTCGATTTTGCACTTTGGAAAAAAGCAAAAAAAGGTGAGCCGTATTGGAAAAGCAGATGGGGCAATGGCAGACCGGGCTGGCACATCGAATGCTCTGCAATGAGCTGCAAACACCTTGGAGAGTATTTTGATATTCACGCCGGTGGAAATGATCTCATTTTTCCTCATCACGAAAATGAAATTGCTCAGAGTGTTGCTTCAAATAATAAACCGTTTGTAAAGTACTGGCTTCACTTTGGATTTTTAAATATCGAAAATGAAAAAATGTCTAAATCCTTGGGTAATTTTTTTACTGCAAGAGATGTGTTAGCAAGACATTCTGCAGAAGCAATAAGATTATTTTTTGCACAGGCATATTATCGCGGTCCGCTTAATTTTAGTGATGAGCTGCTTGCATCGGCAGAAAAAGGATTGGAGAAGTTTGAGAATCTTGTTGAAAAGATAAACTTAGAACTAAATAAAAACCAAACTGATGGACTAAAACCTGAATTAGAAATAAAACAATTTGAAGATAAATTTACTGCGGCAATGGATGATGATTTTAACACAGCGCAGGCAGTTGCAGTTATTTTTGATTTTGTAAAAGAAGTAAACCGAACGATTGCAGAAAACGAAAACATTAATGCTTCATTTTATAAAAATGTTAAAGTTTTCCTTGAAAGAACAGCTGTAGAAGTATTAGGTATTATGAATTTTAATGCTGAAGACAAAATTGAAAATAAGGATATCGATGTAAATACTATTCAACAAATGATTGAAAATAGAACGGAAGCAAAAAATGAAAAAGATTACGCTCTTGCAGATGAGATAAGAAAAAAGTTAAAAGCTCTTGGTGTTGAGCTAAAGGATTCAAAAGAGGGAACGACTTATAAAATAGTTAAATGATATGTGATCACTTTTTCTCAAATATATTGCCTACGCCCAAAATATAATTTGGGTCGAGAGTCTTTTTAAGCCTTCTCATTTTGTTTACATTTTCCTGCCCGTACATTTCTACAAGATATTCTGTTTTATTTTTACCAACTCCGTGTTCAGCTGAAAATGTTCCGCCCAGCGAAATTGCATGGCTACAAATACTTTTATATAGTTCTTCCCCTATTATAAATTCTTCTTCATTTTTCGGCAGCATATTAAGATGAACGTGTGAGTTGCCGAAATGACCGTAAATTACATAATCTAAATTTTCAGTTTTAACTTCTTTTTGAATTGAGTAATAAAAATCAATAAACTTATCATCCGGCACAGCAACGTCTGTTCCGAGCTTTCGAAAACTGTTTTGGGTTATATACTCGTTTACGCTTGTAGAGATTGTATGTCTGAACCTGATAATATTTTCTTTATCTTTTTCAGTCATTGCAAACCATGCATCCTCTTCTTTACCGTTGTAATCTAAAAATAAGTTAATCCACAATTCTAATAAATCGTCTTCATTGTCATTGCAATGCTGCTCAAACCAGACTGCGGCTTTGGCATTTACAGGAATATTTGGATAATCTTTCATCAAAAACTTTAAAGAGTTTTCATCCAAATATTCAAGTGCGGTTGCATCAATTGAATTTGTTATTTTCAGTTCTCTATTTTTATACGATTCGTCTCTTGCTCTGGTTAAAAAGTTAAAAGCATTATCTTCAGTTTCAAAAAATAAAATACACGACAGCTCACCAAGTGGTAATGGTAAAAGTTTTAATTTTATTTTTGTAATCACTCCCAATGTTCCTTCCGAACCGACAAACAGATCAATTGCTTCCATATTACGTTTGCAAAAATATCCCGAAGCGTTTTTTATTTTTGGCATTTTGTAATCAGGGAGTGTTAATCTGATATCTCTTCCGGAAGATGTTTTTAACTTTAAGAAAAGATCATCTGCAAAATATTCTCCTCTCTTCAGGTAAAGTAAATCTCCATCAGACAGAATTATTTCTAATTCTTCAACGTAATTTCGTGTGGATCCGTACTTAAATGTTCGTGCACCGGAAGCATTAGTTGCAACAGTTCCTCCAATAAAACAATTACGTTCTGTAGGGTCAGGCGCATAAAGCAGTCCTTTTAATTTAACAGAATCCTGTAATTCTGAAAGCAGTACGCCAGGCTCAACCAAGGCAAATTTTTCCGCTAAATTTATCTCGATTATTTTGTTGAGTTTCTCTGTAGAAATTACAATTCCGCCTTTTGGAACTCTTGCTCCTGTTAATCCTGTACCATTACCTGAAATTGTAACTGAATGTTTTTTATTGTTAGCTTCCTTAATTATTTCTGCCATTTCGGAAACATTTTGAGGAATATAAACTGCCTCACAAAAACCTTTTGTGTTAGAAGCATCAATCAGATAATTCTGTATTTCGTCCTGTTGGGTTTTAACTATCATTATTTAATTTACTTACTCTAGTGGGATATATCTATGTTCAGAATGCAATTCCTACATCTAAATTTCTTAGTAACTGTAAATATTCCTTTTGAATATTTATATCCGGAATATCAACTCCACTTCTATCTATAGAATTATTTATTCCCAATTTAATAAAAAACATATCTAATGCATTGAACATATTTATTTCAGGAAAAGCAGTATCTCTTAAATGATGGATGAGTTTTAATGTTTTAAATCCATCGAACCAAATTTTCTTTTGGTGTGTTAATTGCTTCTCGGAATTTGTGTTACTTAAAATCTTTTCCCACTGTTTTTGATAATTATTTTGAAGTAAAAAGTTATAAAGTTCGGGATGGATTTCTTTAGCACGATTTAAAACATCTTGTGAATCCGAAATCGCCTCCGAATTATAAATTTCCAACCATTCTTTTAATACCCTAAGCACAGCAGGATTAAATAATAAATATTCATCCCGAGTTCCGGATAAAAATCTTGTTACCCGCTGTCCTGTTCCAAAAGGTACCCGCCACGAACTTCTTTTTGATGGATAAACTGTTGCAGAATCAATTTTATTAATTGGATAATTCTTAGCAAGTTTTTCCAGGAAGTAAAAATCTTCGGCGGCCTTTCGTTTGTTCATTCCGCCTATTTTTGTATAGGCTCGATGATCACACATCATAGTTGAACCGATTGTGTGGAATGCATAACCTGAGCCGGCAAATCTTAATCCCGTCACATAGTATCTTAAAAATATTTCGTAGCAAATTATAGCAGCATTGTACTCATCGGTTCCATCAACCGGGTGTTCAAAATTTACAACCGCAACAGAGCGATTGTTTTTATTAAAATGGTTTACAATGTTGGTTAAATAAGTTTGTGAGACGGTGCAGTCAGCATCCAAACAAATAATCAGATTTTTTGTGTCTTTTGAATAATCGAAAATTGTGATTGAGAGATCCATTCCAATCTTTCTTGCTAAACCAACTCCTGCTTGCTTTGTGTTAAATTCTTTACCTTCAGATGAAGCATCTATCAATCCAACCTGCAATCCCGAATTAATTATTTCTCTTGAAAAATCATTATTATTATTAGCACCAATAATTGAACGAAGGAGATTTATACTTTTTAAATTATCTTCGTTTATTGTATCACCCGAAAGAGTTGAGTTATTAATAACAAATAATATCAAAGTCGATGGAAAAAATATCGGATCGTTTTCAGAGAGAGATTTTAGCAGAACTTTTATATTATCATATTCGGCAATTGCAGGAATTACGATTACATTATTAATTCCATTTTTACCTTGCCATTCAATCTCATAATTTTTTATTAAATGATTACTAAGATATGAAAGAGCATTAGCCGGAAGGTTTTGCATTTTTCACCATTCTTTGCTTTATAAAACTTAAAACAGCATTGTAATCTGATCCATCAAACCAATTTATATTAACACCCTCCCGCTCCATTTTTCTAAACCAGGTCATTTGCCGTTTTGCAAAACTGTGGATTGCGATGTTAAGTTTCTGGTACATATCATTATAATTTAGTTCGCCCTGTAAATGTTGGCTTATAAATTTATATTCCAAACCAAAGAATGATAATTTTTTATGTGTGATTCCCACATCTAAAAGATTTTTAACCTCATCTATCATTCCTTCGTCCAATCTTTTTTTAAGCCTATCAGTTATTCGCCTTTTTATTTCGTTACGCTCTAATTTAATTCCGATATTCAAAGAAGAAATGGATTTTACTGATTGAATATTTTCAAATTGACTTGCTTCTTCAATAAATATTGCTTTTATGATTCTCTCTTTAGTAATTAAATCAGTTATGTTATGTTGCTTTGGTTTTATGCTTAGAAGTATTCCTCGCAGTTTTTCTTCCGAATTATTTTCTAATCCCCTAATTCGATTTTGTGATAAATCTGCTTTGCGTAATTTATAGTTTTGTAAGATTGCGCTTAAATACATTCCAGTTCCACCTACAAGAAAGGGCAGCTTACCTGAAGCTTTAATTTTTTCAAACGTGTGATAAAAATCTGATTTGAAACGATAAAGATTATATTCTTCAGTCGGTTCGGCAATATTTATTAAATGATAAGGAACATTAATATTATCAACTATATAATCACTTAAATCTTTACCCGTTCCAATATTCATGAATTTATAAACCTGGCGTGAATCAGCAGAAATTATTTCTCCGTTTAATTCTTTTGCAAGAAATGCTGCCAACTTTGTTTTGCCTGTAGCTGTCGGACCAAGTAGAGTAACTAAATTGAAGTTTGTTAGTTCATCTTTATGATAGGTATGTTCCATGGATGAAATGAGAATGTTTAATTATTTACGAATAAGGAAATGATTATAATGCGAGTTCCATATGACCAAAACAAGAAATTATAAACATATGAAAAACACTAATCTATTTTTATATCAAAGTAGTATCTTCATCTAAGTTAAAGTCATCAGCATCATCATTAACGAATGGCGGATGATCGAATTGAGGCATCAATTCAGTATCTGTAGAAATAGGTATACTAAATGTAAATGTTGTGCCTTCATTCAATTTGCTTGAGAATGTAACCTTTCCATTATGAAGTTCAATTATTCTTTTTGTGATTGCCAAGCCAAGCTTGTTTCTAGCTTTTCTTTCAGAAAAAACTGTCCCAAATATTTCATCTTTATCCTCATCGAGTATTCCTGCACCTTCATCCCTGATAATTATATTTGATAACAAACCTTCTTTCTCCGTACTCATATAAAGGTTGCCATCTATTTCCATTGCATCGCAGCCATTTTTAATTACCTGGTATAATGCCATGTAAAGTTTGCCCGGATCAATTTTTATTTTACCATCCTCACCAAGTTTTTTGAAAAGATTTATATTTCGTGAATCACAATATTCTGAAAGCAGTTCGGATATGCTGTTTAGGTAGGAATTTAGACTTAAGCTTTTCAATTTTAATTTGAAATCGGATTTATTATAATTGAGAGCTGTTCGAATAATATCTGGAAAAAAATTTGCCTGTTTCTGAAGCATTGATATTATCTCTTTTACTTTCACCGAAAGTTCTTCGCTGTTTAACAGCAGAGTGTAGCGATTAATAACATCTACCGGAGTTGAAATATTCTCAGATAAAAATTTTGAAATATTCTTACTCCCATCTTGATCTGATTCCGAAATCATTTGCTCAACAAGCTTGCTTTTTTCAATGGCAAGAGCAGCATGATCCGAAATCAATTCAATTTTTGTTATTTCATCTTCTGTAAATTTTTTGCTGCTGTGTGCTAATTGGAGCACCGCAACAATTTCTTCGTTGGTGTTTACTAGAGGGACATAAATTATATATTTTAACCCCTCATCTCCCGGCTGATCAATTTCAGAAACGAACCGGTTGTCTTCCGAAGGATTATCGAAATTAATAATTCTTTTTTGCAGTAAACATGTACCTGTCAGACCTTCGGAAATTTTATAAAACGTATGTTTTTTAATCGTCCCCTTATCATTGGCATACCTTGTAATGTTATTAACATTTTCTTCTATCAAATAAATTTCTCCAGCTTCTGATGCAGTTAAAACTTTCATTTCATTTATTACAGATTGAATTGTATCATAAACGGTTAACTGGCTATGCAGGGCAATTAAGACCCCCAATATTTTTTGAACATCAATTTGTTCCATGTGAGGTACTTCTAATGATTGTTCCTGCTCTTCTATAACCGGTTCTTCAATTTTAATTTCCGTGTTTTCTTCAATATCAGTACTCAGACTTATATCCTCATCATTTGAATCTGTAATTAAATTTTCGTTATCATCTTCTAATTTTAGTTCAATATCAAAATATTCTTCCTCAATAATCTCAGATACTGTATCTGGAATAGACTCAATGTCACTTTCAAATTCTTCGGTGACAATATTAGACTGTTCTTCTTCCGGTGAGTTTGGTGCTCTGAATGAAATTGGTTTTGAAGTATCGGTAAATTTTATTTCGGTGTTGGAAGCCATTTCTGTTTCTGGAATTTCAACATTACCATAATTATCGATATTATTTTTTATGATTTCTGATTTGGATAAAAGAGCATTGAATGTTTTCTCATCGATTAAATATAAAAGGCATTTGCTGTTAGCAATAGCCGAGGAAATTCTACGGCTATCCTCTATTAGCTCTTTTTCACCAAAAAAATCGTTAAATATTTTACTGCTTATATAATTACGGGAAGGGAATTTTATTTTAACATCACCTCTAAGTAATAAGTATAGATAATCAGCACTGTCACCTGATTGATAAAGTATATCTCCCTCATTCACATCCTTAAAGCATTCAGGTTTGAAATGAGTGTCTATCACCGATTCGTTTACTCCGGCAAAAAACTTATTTAGTTTTATTTCTTTAAAGTTCCTGTACATTGTCATTTAAATTTACAGGTTCTGGAAATTTTCATTTAATAAATGATTGTAATGATATTTATTATCAACTACAATTAAATTACTAATTACTTTGAAAAATGACCAATATGAATTTTATTCCTCTACAATATGCGAACAATTTATGTTAAATTACAGCGCAAAAATTAGAGATATATAGAAACCAATTTTTGATTAGTGCATCATACTAATGGAAGAAACAGAAATAATAAAACTGGCACAGAAAGGCGATAGAAAGGCCCTTGCTCAAATTGTGAAAAAATATGAGCAAACCATCTATAATTTTTCATTTAAAATATGCAGGGATAGAAACAAAGCAGAGCATATTATGCAGGAAACTTTTTTCAGCATGGTTAAGTCGCTGCACCAGTTTGACGGTAACTCAAAATTATCTACCTGGCTTTACAGAATAGTTTCGAATCATTGTTTAATGCTTGCAAGGAAGATGAAGAGTCATCCGTTTGTTTCGCTTGAAGATGATGAGGGATTATTTGAAGATAAACATGCTGCCGATTGGAGCACACTTCCGTATAAAAGTACGGAAAATGACGAGCTCAAATCGATACTGGACGACGCAATAAGTAAACTATCTCCCGAATATCGTATGATATTTTTATTGCGTGATGTAGAAGGGTTATCAACTGAAGAAACAGCCCAGGCAACAGAGCTTTCTGTTCCGGCAGTTAAATCGAGACTGCACCGTGCAAGAGCTTTTTTAAGGAACGAATTAAATAAATCATTTCAAAAATGAGCAAAGATAAAATTAATTGTAAAGACGTAATTCACCATATATGCGAAACTCTTGGTGAAGACTTCAATTCGGATAGGTGTGTTGAGATTAAAAAGCATCTCGAAGAATGCTCCGGTTGTAAAAGTTATTTTGAATCGGTTGAAATTACTATAGATTGCTACCGCAAGTATAACGCAAAAATGCCGGAAGATGCTCACGAAAGATTAATGAAATTTCTTGATCTCGATGATTGTGAGTGAGTTAAAAGGATTAATAACTGACCACAGATATTCTAAACATCTATTTACTTAAGAATGATCAAGCTGATAAAACGAAAATGATTTTAAGCCGGCAAATAATAACTTAACAACCAAAAAAATATTTGTAAATTCAGAAGGAGAAAAAATATGCCGATATTCGAATATAAGTGTTCCGAATGTGAATCAAAGTTTGAGATACTTACAAAAAACAACAATGATCATAAAGTTTCATGTCCGGACTGCAATTCATCAAAAATAAAAAAATTATTCTCAACTTTTAGCGCTTCAACAGGTAGTGTTAGTTATTCCGATAACGGTTGCGCTACCGGTAATTGTAATGTAGATGTTCCAGGTGTTAGCGGCTGCGCAAGCGGAATGTGCGGTTTAAATTAAATTTAACGGAGATAAAATGAACTCTTTAAGGTTTATTGTTTCCAGCATTTTCTTATCAGCAGCAATTTTTATTGGTTGTGCTCAAACTACCGATGAAAATGCAGTTACTGTGGATCAATTACGTGAAATGATACGAAACGATTCAAGTTTGGTACTTTTAGATGTTCGGAATCCTAACGAACTTGAGGATAAATCCTTAGGTCATATTGATGGTGTGTTAAACATTCCATTACCGGAACTTGAAAAAAGATTGGAAGAATTAGATGAATTTAAAGACAATGATATTGCAGTAATTTGCAGGAGCGGCAGAAGATCAGGAATCGCAACTGATTTACTTATAAAAAATGGTTTTAATGCTGTAAATGTTTTAGGTGGGATGGTACAATATCGTGCAACAGAAAATAAAAAAGAATAAAAAAGTTTTAATCCAACAAATCGTCTAACCTTTCTTGTGCTTTCCGTTTTGCAAATGTATCCCTGAAATTCAAATTGGGCAACTCGAGAACTTTTTCAAGCATCTCAATTTCTTTTTCTTCTTCCCCCATTTCTTTATAGGTTAGTGAAAGATGGAATGCTGCTATTACAATTCCCGGCTGAAGCTCAAGTGCTTTAAGGATCATCTTTTCGGAGTCTTTAAAGCTGCCTTCGGGCACATCACCGAAGAATGTATTTGCAAATAAACGTTCAAACCAGCTCAAGGTGCCTATTTGCCTGTTGTAAATTCCTAGTATAACATAAGGCAGATAGTCTGTTGAATCCATACTAATTGCCTTTGTTGCATTATCCTTAATTTTACGTGCAAGCTTTATTTTCTCTGTACCGCCTTCAAATAATGCCTGGTTACCGAATGACCAAGCAAGGTAAGAGTAAACCTTCGCACTGTCGGGATAAAGTGAAGAAAATCTTTCAGCAAAATCCGCACCTTTGTAAACTACTTTTTCTGATGAGTCTTCATCACGCAATTCGTAGTAGTATTCACCAAGATCATTACAAACTCTTGTTAGTTTTAGCAGCAAATAATAATCAGACGAATCAATGCCGTAAGCTCGTTGGTAATAATCAAGAGCATTTTGCATATCAGATTGTGCATAAAGAGAATCGCCCTTTGCTATTAACTCAGCAAAAGTATTTGGTAATACCATTGTGCTGTTGAAGAAGAGTAGAATAAGAATAAAGTAAAGTTTCATTTTATCTTCCTTGAAGGAACAGTTTTATGATGATGAAATTTAATGCATTCCAGATTCAGAACAAATCAGCTATACAACATTAAATGTTAATTTCATCTGTTCATACCTGTCCGCCTCCGGCGGAATTTTAAATTAAAGTCAGATGGAACTAGCATTATAATCATATTCTTGTGTGTAAATGTTTTTTCATTCTCGGTTCATTCTTTAAGTATATTGATTTTATATTTACACCCAGAATGTTTTTCTTAAAGAAAAAAAATGAATGATGGCAAAGAAAGAGAAAATAAAAGTAGAGAAAAAGAAAAAACGAATTCCTATTCCACAAAAACCACCCAAAGTTGAGAAATCAAAAAAGGTTTATGATAGAAAAACGGGGAAAGAAAAACTTAGAAAAAAAAGCAATAAGGAAGAGTAAATTAGTATGCCCAAAGCAACTGTTATCGCGGCGTTTTATAATAAGATTGATTATCTGCGTTTAGTACTTGCAGGATTTGAAAGACAATCCGAAAAAGATTTTGAATTTATAGTTGCCGATGATGGTTCAAAGCAAGAGATAGTAAAAGAACTTGAAATACTATCAAAAGAGATTCCGTTCCCGCTAATACATATCTGGCAGGAAGATAAAGGATTTCGCAAAAATAAAATTCTTAACAAAGCCATAACCGCATCAAATTCCAATTACATAATATTTATTGATGCAGATTGCATTCCACACTCTCGTTTTGTTGAGGAACATATCTCATATGCTGAAAAAGGGAGCTGCCTTACAGGAAGGCGCGTAAACTTATCACAAAAGTACACCCAAATTCCCTCACCGCAAAAAGTTAGAGATGGAATTATGGAAAAGAACAATTTCGCATTAATTAAAGATGGTTTATTCGGAGAGTCGTTTTATGTTGAAAAAGGATTTTACTTTCGTAGCAGATTGTTGAGAAAATTCTTCAACAAAAAAGAAAGAGGATTGCTTGGCTGTAATTTTTCTCTCCATAAGGAAGATATGTTGGACATCAATGGTTTTGATGAAAGATACGAGGCACCGTCAATCGGGGAAGATAGTGATGTACAATTTCGTCTCGAACTAAATGGAATTAAAATAGTATCTTTGAATCACATTGCCGTTCAATACCATCTTTATCATCAGTTTCTTGAACGACCACAGGAAAATCTTGCCCTTTTCAATAAAATAAAAGAAGAAAAACTTGCCTTTACTCCCTTTGGAATTAAATAATATTAGCACGATTGTTGTTGATAGCCTAACTTAATTAGGACAAATCAAAGTAATTCAATAATAAATCTTGTAAAATCAAAATATTTACTAAAAAAATTTGCTTCGCATTGATGCATTCCTTATTTTTCGAGACATAATTTTACAAACACCTAAATAATTAAGGTAAAAAATGTTAGATGATAAAGACATTAAGATATTAAAGGCACTTCAGGAAAAAGGTAGAACTAAAAGAAATCAATTAGCCGAAGAAGTTGGGCTTTCTGTTCCTTCGGTTAGTGAAAGATTAAATAAACTGGAGGAGCGCGGAATTATTGAAGGTTATTATGCAAAAGTAAACAAGCAAGCTTTCGGCCTGGATATTATGGCATATATTCATGTTGTTATGGATTCTTCTAAACATTATAAATCTCTTATCTCTCATGTGGAGAAAATGCCTCAGATTCTTGAATGTCATTCCGTTCTTGGAGAAGGATCACATTTACTCAAAGTTGTTGTGAGGAACACCCAGGCACTTGAAAAACTACTTGGTGAAATTCAAACCTGGCTTGGGGTTACGGCAACTAAAACAACATTTGTACTTTCAACCATAAAAGAAACAACAGCAATCAATATTTAATTAAAAATATAGGAAAATAATATGGCAAAAACAGATTCACCCGAAAACAAAGTTTTAAACTTTATTAAAAGTAAAAAGATAAAATTTGTTGATCTTAAGTTTATGGATTTCCCGGGACAGTGGCAGCATTTTACTGTGCCGACCAGCCAGTTTTATTTAGATTCGTTTGATGACGGATACGGCTTTGATGGTTCATCAATTCGCGGCTGGAAAAAGATAAACGAAAGCGATATGCTTATAATTCCCGATGCATCAACTATGTTTGTTGATCCGTTCATCGAAGCACCGACAATAAGTTTGATATGTGATATTTACGAGCCGGCAACAAAGGAAAAATATACACGCTGCCCGAGAAACATCGCACAGAAAGCCACAGCATATTTAAAAACTTCCGGTATTGCCGACACCGTTTACTTTGGTCCTGAAGCGGAATTTTTTGTTTTTGATGATGTGAGATTTGATTCACAGCCGAATCACTGTTTTTATCATGTTGATTCAGTTGAGGGAAGATGGAACAGTGGGAGGGAAGAGAATCCAAACTTAGGATACAAACCGCAATATAAAGAAGGATATTTCCCTGTACCCCCTACGGATTCATTAAATGATTTACGCAATGAAATGGTGCTGAAACTAATTGATTGCGGAATTGATGTTGAAGCGCAGCATCACGAAGTTGCCAGCGGCGGACAATGCGAGATAGATCTTCGATTTTCTCCTTTAGTAAAATCTGCTGATGAGCTTTTGATGTTTAAATATATAGTTAAAAATACAGCTAAGCTTCACAATAAATCTGTTACTTATATGCCCAAACCAATTCAGGGTGATAACGGGAGTGGTATGCACGTGCACATTTCTTTGTGGAAAAAAGGGAAACCGTTGTTCGCTGGTTCCGGTTATGCAGGTTTGAGTGAAATGGCACTTTATTTTATCGGCGGAATTTTAAAGCATGCAGCATCTCTATTAGCGTTTACAAATCCCACAACAAATTCATATAAAAGATTAGTTCCGGGATTTGAAGCACCGGTGAATCTTGCTTACTCACAGCGTAACAGAAGTGCAGCAATAAGAATTCCTATGTACTCGGCAAGTCCAAAATCAAAAAGAGTTGAGTTTAGATGCCCCGATCCTTCGGCAAATCCATATCTTGCATTTTCTGCTTTGATGATGGCGGGATTAGATGGAATAACAAACCGAATTGATCCGGGTGAACCATTGGATAAAGATATTTATGATCTTCCACCTGAAGAACTGGTGAATGTACCATCCACTCCTGGAAGTTTGGAGGAAGCAATAAAGGCATTAGCGAATGATCACGAGTATTTATTAAGGGGTGATGTATTTACAGAAGATGTAATTGAAACCTGGATAAATTATAAGATGGATAAAGAAATCAAGCTAATGGCTCAGCAGCCGCATCCCTTTGAGTTTGGGTTGTATTATGATGTATAAAAATTAACATTTATAATTGTCAGCCTGAGCTTGTTGAAGGGTGGCATTCTTATGATAGAGCCGTGAAAAAAATCTTTTGCGGCTTTTTTATATCGTTACCTGAAACCCGAACACAATTGTTCTTCTTCCAAAGTAGCTGTCAATTCTAGACCGTTGTGAGTAATCCCTGTTATAACTGTAACCAAAGATATTATTAATGTCGAGTATATTTAGCCCCTCTACATATAGAACAGTAAAATAATTATCGAATAATTGAGTAAGATAGGTAAGGCGAATATCGAGTCTTTGATAAGTAGGATGGCGATCTGAGTTATCCTTTCCATAAACTGGTTCGAAGATATCAAGATCGGCAATATAATTTGAATTTTTGACAGGAGTGAATGGTCTCCCTGTTGCATACTTATAATTTGCACCAACCTGCAAAGCCGGAGTAATATTATATTTTGCAATAACAGTCAGGTTATGAGTTATATCAAATGTACTTGAGGAAAGTTCTTCAAAATCCATCCATTTTCTTTTTGTGTTTATAAAGCCATATGAAATCCAGCCGTCGATTATTCCAAACAGATCTCCCTTTATCATAAAATCTATCCCCTGTGCAAAGCCGTAACCATTATTATTATAATTTAATAGCTCATCCCTTAATGGAAGATTGTTGTACTCTTTATGATAACCTTCAATGCGCACACTTGAAACGTTGCTAATTTTATAATCCAATGAAGCAATGTAATGAGTTGCTTTCATCGCCTTTAAATTAGGATTACCATTTGAAGAAGAGTACAATCTTGGATCCGGATGCTGATGGAAAATGCCCCATCCAAGGTTGAATGTCAGATCATTTGTAATCTTGTAACCAATGCCTGCGCGCGGATCAATCCAGCTTAATGATAGCGGAGAAAGAACATCCGCACGAATTCCAGCAATCATAAACAATTTGTTTGCTCCGAACAGATTCGATAACTCCGCCTCGGCATAACTGCCTATTCGGGAAACATCAAACTTTGCATTTATAACTTCTCCTTCAGCTTCATTTCGAATATCATAATCATCTGCTGGAATAACACGTTTAAAATGAGCATCGCGGTATTCCCATTCACTTCCAAACAAAACTTTAATCGATGATGATAAAATTGTTTCAGCATCACCACGGAGTTTTAATCCATTATCCTTACGATTGATATCAAGTATTCCCAACTTCCAATTACTATCGTATCCGGTTTTTGAAACACTTGCTTTTATTACTGTATTGTAAAAAACCACATCAGTTAATTGAAGGTTAATAATATTGTTAACAGAATTACCATTGAATTGATCAGTGTATCCAGGAAGTTTAACGTTTACACCTTGTTTATCGCTTGCATAAGATCCAAACAGTTTTATCCTTCCTGTATTCGAATATTTATAGATTAGCGTTGCATTAGCATCAGAAGAAACAGGTGTTACAGTAAAATCGTCTATCCCACCGTTCAACCAGAAAATGGGTTTTGTAAAGCTTTGCCTCCCGCTAAATCTCAATCCAAGTTTTGAGTAAGAGAGAGGAACTTGTCC
>JBATTD010000721.1:0-4990 GCA_049670345.1 Ignavibacteriaceae bacterium | reverse complement strand
GAAGGATATTACTTATGTAGGGTATGTTTTTTAAAAAATGATATGGAACAATTATGAAAGCTAAATTTTACCTGTTTGTATTTACCACCCTTATAATGGTTTTTATATTAACTCTGAATTCTGGTCTGTTTGCACAAGAGGTAAGAAAACCACAAAAAATAACAACACAAGAAACTTCAGGCTTCAAGCTCAAATACGGCTCGGGGTTAACCACAAGATATATGTGGAGAGGGCTAGATCTTGCAAGGTCTCCTGCGTTGCTTCCTTACGGCGCGGCAACATTTTCTAATTTTGAAATTTCTCTTTACGGCATTTTCGGTCTTTTTGAAAATGCAGCTAAACATCCGGATTTTGTAAAGCCCCAAAACCCTGGAGAAATCAATCCTTTTCTCTTACAACGAATAGCTTTTAATCAAATAATAACAAATCTATTTTACCGAATTAAAGCAGGTTTTGGAGAGATAAGAATTGGGTTTACTGAATACTATTTTCCTGATGGACTTGTCAAAAAGGTAAAAGTAGATACGAATGGTAGGGAATCTATATCGTACCCACCTTCAACCTGGCTTAATTGGGATGATAATGGTGAAGGGGCCCACACAATTGAAATTAACTTAAGGTTCGAAGGAAATAAAAAGTTTCCTATGTGGTTTCTTGCTGCATATAATGTTTACAACGATCCCGACAACTCATTATACTTAGAAGCAGGATATACATTTAGCGTATTGCTTAACAAATTAACATTGTATTTTGGCTCTTCCATTGGAGCATCATCCTGGTATCAGTTTAATTATAAGAATGGTGAGTTTAGGGGTGACTATATGACATCCTTCGGTTTAACGTTTAGCAGAGAAATTTATTTGAGCGACTGGCTAATTATTGACTTTGCTTTAACTGACATTATAAATTTTTATCTGGAAAGAAACACGATATTATTTACGACAACTCTTAGAATTGAATAACTAAATCCATCTCATTAAGTTGCTCGGCTCCTATAATGTTGGCAACTTTTTTCTATAGCCAATAAACGATAATAGTTTAAAATAAAAAAGGCGTTTTTACAAACGCCTTTCAGAATTCAAATTAAATATCTTTTCAGTTACGTGGTTTAGCTTCATTAACTACGATATTTCTTCCTTCTATTTCTGAGTCATTCAGTGCTTCGATAGCACTTTTTGCCTCTTCGGGGCTCTCCATTTCTACAAATCCGAAACCTCTGGACCTTCCAGATTCGCGATCAAGTATAACTTTTGCAGACACAACTGTACCGTGTCCTTCAAAAGTTGTTTTCAATGATTCATCGTCAACCGACCATGGGAGAGAACCCACAAATAACTTAGTACTCACTTAAGAACCTCTAAAAAATAAATAAAAAAATCCGGTATAAACCGATTATGTAAATTACGAAGAAACAAAGCAGCAAACTAATCAATTATATGCCCGAGAGGGTTTAAGGTACTACTCTGAATCATAGTTTAAGACTGGCTGCAACCATTTTTCTACTTCATTAAAACTCATATCTTTTCGGTGATGATAATCTGTAACCTGGTCTTTGCCGATCTTGCCAACAGTTAAATATTTTGCTTCCGGGTGTGAAAAATATAATCCGCAGACTGAAGCCGCAGGATACATTGCCAGGCTCTCGGTTAGCTTAATACCAACGTTTGATTCAGCGTTCAGGCATTCGAATATTAACAGCTTTTCAGTATGATCTGGCTGTGCAGGATAACCGGGTGCCGGTCGTATTCCTGTATATTTTTCATTTATTAGATTCTGGATGGTCAGGTCTTCATCCTGGCAGTATCCCCAATAATCTTTCCGAATCATTTCATGCAAGTATTCAGCAAATGCTTCAACAAGTCTGTCGGCTATTGCTTTTACAAGGATGCTGTTATAATCATCATGTTCTTTTTTAAATTTGGCAATTAGGTCCTCAATTCCAATTCCAGCCGTAACAGCAAACATTCCTATATAATCATTAATGCTCACTTCTTCCGGTGCAATAAAATCCGCCAGGGATAAGTTAGGTTGCCCGTCAGCTTTCTTTATTTGCTGCCGAAGCGTATGTAAAGTGGTTAACAACGATTTTCTTGATTCATCCTTATAAACCTTTATATCATCACCGTTAGAATTGGCAGGAAACAAACCAAACACTGCGTTAGCTGTTAAAGAGTTGTTTTTGATGATTGCCTCTATCAGTTCGTTTGCATCATCAAAAAGTTTCGTTGCTTCTTTGCCGTACTTATCACTTTGAAGAATTGCAGGGTATTTTCCTTTCATCTCCCAGGATATAAAGAAAGGTGTCCAGTCAATATAATTTTTTAATTTTTCCAGCGAAAAATTATTAAGGGTGGTGATTCCCACTTTGTTTGGTTTAGTAATATTGTTAATTGTCCAGTCAATTTTTAATCTGTTCTTCCTGGCATCATCTATACTTATATATTTTTTTTCTGATCTTCTCTTTGCATAATCTTCTCTAAGATTTTCATATTCCTCTTTTACTCCGGCTGTATACTTTTGTTTCTCATCAGAATCATCACTAAGTAATCTGCTAACGACGGGCGCACTTCTCGATGCATCGAGAACATGAATAGTATTACCAGAATAATTTGGTGCGATTTTCACAGCCGTATGAACCCTTGAGGTTGTGGCTCCGCCAATTAGGAGAGGTTTATAGATTCCTCTTCTCTCCATTTCCTTTGCAACGTGAACCATTTCATCAAGCGATGGTGTGATTAAACCGCTTAATCCAATAATATCCACATCTTCATCAATCGCTGTTTGCAAGATTTTCTCTGCACTCACCATCACGCCGAGATCAATCACATTATAATTATTGCAGCCAAGAACTACACCAACAATGTTTTTCCCAATATCATGTACATCTCCTTTTACAGTTGCCAATAATATCTTTCCCTGTGCCCGAGCAACAGCAGACAACTTTTCTTGTTGTTCTATATATGGCGTTAGATAGGCAACTGCTTTTTTCATAACGCGTGCGCTTTTAACAACCTGCGGCAGAAACATTTTTCCGGAGCCAAATAGCTCACCCACAACACTCATTCCATCCATCAAAGGACCTTCAATTACATTAATCGGCTCGGGAAGTTTTTGCCGCGCCTCTTCTGTATCCTGTTCTATGTAATCAGTAATACCCTTTACAAGGGAATGTCTCAATCGTTCTTCAACCGGTGTATTTCTCCACTCGTCTTTTTTTCCTTCATCCTTTTCTTTTTCTTTTACAGTTTCCGAAAAAATTAGTAATCTATCTGTTGCATCCGGTTTTCGATTAAATATAACATCTTCAACTAACACTAAGAGATCTTTTGGTATTTCTTCATAAACTTCCAACTGTCCGGCGTTAACTATTCCCATATCCATTCCGGCTTTAATTGCATGATAAAGAAAAGCAGAATGCATTGCTTCTCGGATTACATTATTTCCGCGAAATGAAAATGAGAGATTACTAACACCGCCGCTTACTTTTGCAAACGGAAGGTTTTGCTTTATCCATCGTGTTGCTTGAATATAGTTTACAGCATAATTGTTATGTTCATCAATACCTGTTGCAATTGCCAGAATGTTAGGATCAAAGATTATTTTCTGGGGAGGGAAGCCGATGTCATCGACTAAAATTTTATAGGCTCTTCCACAGATCTCAATTTTTCTCTGAAAAGTATCTGCCTGTCCTTTTTCATCAAATGCCATAACTATAACGGCTGCACCAAACATAAGAATCTCTTTAGCATATTCTCTAAAGGCATCTTCACCTTCTTTAAGACTTATTGAGTTCACTATGCCGCTGCCCTGCAAGCATTTTAGACCGGCTTTTATAACCGACCATTTAGAAGAGTCAATCATTATTGGAACTCTTGCAATATCCGGTTCAGTCGCTAACAGATTCAAAAATTTTGTCATCGCATCTTCAGATTCAATCATTCCTTCATCCATATTCACATCAATTATCTGCGCACCGTTTTCTACCTGTTGGCGGGCAACAGAAAGAGCTTCCTCATAATTTTCTTCTTTTATTAAACGTGCAAATTTTTTGGATCCTGCAACATTTGTTCTTTCTCCAATATTAACAAAGTTTATCTCAGGATGAAGAACCAGGGGCTCTAATCCGCTTAATCTTAAATAAGGCTTTTGTGGAGTAGGAACTCTGGGCTCATAATTCTTTGCTTTTTCAGCAATTGAACTAATGTGTTCTGGTGTAGTTCCGCAGCAACCTCCAATAAGGTTTGCAAATCCGTCCGATAAAAATTCATCCAGAGTAGATGCCATAGTTTCAGGAGATTCATCATATTCGCCCATTTCATTTGGAAGCCCGGCGTTTGGATATACAGAGAAAAATTTATCCGTTAAGTTCGAAAGCTCTTCAACAAATGGGCGCATCTGTTTTGCACCAAGAGAACAGTTTAATCCAACACTTAAAAGATTTTTTGTATGCGATATAGAGTTCCAAAATGCTTCTGTTGTTTGTCCGGATAAAGTTCTTCCGCTCTGGTCAACAATTGTACCAGATATCATAATGGGCAGAATTATTTTTTTTTCAGAACATACCTTATCAACAGCATAAATAGCTGCTTTACCATTTAATGTATCAAATATAGTTTCGATAAGGAGAATATCCACACCACCATCAACAAGCCCTTTTGCCTGCGTATAATAAGCATCCATCATCTCATCAAAATACACGGTGCGAAAACCCGGATCATTTACATTTGGAGATAATGTTAGAGTTTTATTGGTGGGACCAAGTGCACCAGCAACAAATCGTGGCTTTCCCGGTTCATTTTTTGTAAAATCAAGAGCTACTTCCTTGGCGATCTCAGCAGACGCTTTATTTATTTCGTAAGCAAAATTTTCTGTTTGATAATCTGCTTGTGAAATAGAAGTTCCGTTAAATGTGTTTGTTTCAACAATATCAGCACCAGCATTAAAATATGCCCTGTGGATTTCCTTTATTATTTCCGGCTGTGTTAATGAT
>JBATTD010000720.1:0-1935 GCA_049670345.1 Ignavibacteriaceae bacterium | reverse complement strand
TTGATTACAGGCACGGGACAACAACCGGAGTATCTGCACGCGATAGAGCAATAACTATAAATATGTCTGTTAATGAAAAAGCTACTGCAAATGATTTCGCCAAACCCGGGCATATCTTTCCTTTGATTGCAAGACGAGGAGGAGTTTTAAAAAGAGCCGGGCATACGGAGGCAGTTGTTGACCTGGTCAAACTTGCAGGATTAAAACCTGCAGGAATACTTTGCGAAATCACGGATGAAGATGGAACGATGGCAAGACTCCCAAGTCTTATGAGGATGGCTAAAAAGTTTGATATGAAAATTGTTACCATTGCCGATTTAATTGAGTACAGACGATCCCGTGAAAAGCTTGTCCACCATAAAGTTACTGTCGATCTTCCATCTAAATATGGCGGATTTAAGTTACACCTTTATGAAAACATTTTAGATCCGCAGGATAACCCTATGGCTTTGGTTAAGGGTGATGTTGTTAATGATAAGCCGGTGCTTGTAAGAGTTCATTCGGAATGTTTAACTGGAGATGTATTCGGCTCAAAAAGATGTGATTGCGGTGACCAGCTTTCCGTGGCAATGCAAATGGTTGAGCGGGAAGGCAGAGGAGTTATTTTATATATGAGACAGGAAGGAAGAGGAATAGGACTGGTAAACAAATTACTTGCTTATCAATTACAGGAGCAAGGCAAAGATACTGTTGAAGCAAATGAAGCACTTGGCTTTAAACCGGATTTACGAGATTACGGAACAGGCGCACAGATATTAAAAGATCTTGGATTAAAGAAAATAAGATTGATGACTAACAATCCTAAAAAAATTGTTGGCTTAAAAGGTTACGACCTTGAAATAGTTGAACGCGTACCAATAGAAATTCCGCCCAACGAAGTAAATGAGAACTACCTAAAAACAAAAAGGGAACGTTTAGGGCATATACTTAACAACTAAGAAACAATTACAGAATAGATTTTATTAAGGAGCTATTATGACAAAAATTATTGAAGGAAAATTAACCGCAAAGGGAAAAAAGTTTGGTATCGTTATCAGCAGGTTTAACGAACTGATCTCTTCTCAACTTTTTTCCGGTGCACAAGATTGCCTAATAAGGCACGAATGCAAACAGGATGATATTACCGCTGCCTGGGTTCCCGGTTCATTTGAAATACCTCTGGTTGCAAAAAAGATGGCGCAATCTTCCAACTACGATGCAGTTATTTGCCTGGGAGCGGTTATACGCGGAGGCACTCCTCATTTCGATTATATTTCCGCAGAAGTATCTAAAGGTGTTGCACAGGTAGGATTGGAAGCCGGCTTGCCGGTTATTTTTGGCATTATTACAGCCGATACAATTGAACAGGCATTAGAGCGAGCCGGTACCAAAGCAGGCAATAAAGGATGGGATGCTGCACTATCTGCGATTGAAATGGTTAATTTGATGGGGAAGATGTGATTACTGATTAATAGTGTAATTTATTTTATTTACATTAAAATTAATACGCTATTTCACGTTAAAGATTCCGACATTTATTGCGATTTCTATTATCCATTATGTTTGATTTTTAACCATAATTGATGACGATAAGGGTAAAACTTCATAGCTAATTGGATTAACCCACTGGCATGGATATTGCATTTAAGGGCAAAAAACATATTCCAATGTTTTTAATGCAAGGATGGGGCCCTGACTATCCAATCACAAATTCAATTCACAAGTCAAATTTTCAAAAAGGAAATTGATCCATGTTAAATGAATCCAGTGGTATTTTAAAAATTGTTTTATCAGTCTTGCTTTTTCCACTTTATTTCCAAAATTATTTCATTGCATATGCCTGGGGAGCTGATGAAACATTTTGGATCATGGCCGGGAAACGCATTTTTTTATTGCTGCCGGTTCTGGCAATAATTCTGGGCTGTTGGATAACAATAGCTTGCATCATATCTATAC
>JBATTD010000719.1:0-2800 GCA_049670345.1 Ignavibacteriaceae bacterium | reverse complement strand
GTACTTGGGCTTTCAAACATTAAAGTGGATTACGCATTTACATCCTACACAAAGGTGTTTAATGATATTCATACAATTACAGTTGGTATTGAGTTTTAATTAAAGATATTCTAAAAATGTTCAAAGGGAAAAACCAATTAATAACAATTTTACTTCTGGTGATAATGAGTTCTCTTGCAACACAGTGTAGATTTACATTTATTAAACAGCCGAAACAGGCGGAACCGAACGAAACAATAGAGATAACACTGCAAATTGAGGATACATTTGTACCAGAACCTAATCCGCATAAAGGAGTAATCTGTATTCTAACTCCTTCTGATTGGCAGTATGTTTCAGGCAACTACAGTTTTTCTTTAGGTGTAGGAATTATTGAACTATCGGAAGAATGGGCAGATTCTGCAACTAGATGTTTTCCACCAGACGATTTCGGAGACAACATGAAATGGATTGGATTGATATCCGATTCAGGTTATGCTTATGACGATCCTATTACCATTGATGTCTCCATCCAGCTAAAAGTAGGAGAGATGGAAGGCTGTTTTGATCTTGCATATCTCACAACAAAGGCGACTCAGGGATTAATTTGTTCGGGCAATCCTGAGTTTGTTGCATTCTCATATCCTCACAGAATTGGTATCCCGGATTCAGCACTTTGTGAACCGGAACTTACTGCAGTTCCTGCTCCGGAGTGGGACGACTTGTTAACCAGAACCAGCGGCTGGACGGGGGCAGATGGAATTTATTCAATTCCTCTTTCGGGTTTAGAAATACCTCAAACAGGAAGTTCAGAGTTGGATGAGGTTTTTGTGTTCAGCGATACTTTTATAGGAGAAGTTGATTCAAATAAACAACGCCATGATGCAAGTCTTATAAATAATACATTAGGATTTATGAAGGGACATAGACCGATTGAAGAAAATATTAAGTTCTTTTGGGAAACAGATAACCAAAATAATCCGGAAGCAGTATTTATTCCCAACACTCCTGATTCGAAACCAGGTGATTGGTATTGGTTGATGGACGGTATTGCTCTTAATGATAAAGTTTATGTCTATGCTTTGAGACTTGAAGCCGGAAGTGGTGGATTTTTTAATTTCAAACTAATTGGTGTTAATCTTATTAAGTTCGATGCTCATCCTGGAGGCTCTATATCAAATGTTGTTCAGATGGACACACCCTTGATGTATTTAGATGCATCTGAGACCATTAATATTGCATTTGGGCAAGCGTTAATGCCAATGACAGTGGAATCAGGCAATCCAGGAGCTGATGGATATATCTATATATACGGTCCTAAGAACAGTATATCCGGTAAGCAGCTTACTGTTGGAAGGTTTTTGCCTGAGGATATAGAAAACTTTTCCAAATATGAATATTGGAACAGCACTCAATGGACGAATAATATTGAAGACGTTCAGACAATAAGCAATAAAACTTCACAAGAACTGAGCGTTACTCCTCTCTCTTATGGTTCGTTTCTATTGGTTTATCAAACAGGTAACACCGTTGTTATCAGCACTGGAGAATCACCGATGGGTCCATTTGGATTTCCCGAAGTAATATACAACTGTCCTGAACCTGAGGAGATTCCAAGCACATTTGTATATAATGCAAAAGCTCATCCTAATCTGTCTGAACCGAATGAGTTACTAATTAGTTACAACGTAAACACTTTTGATTTTTGGGATCTTTTCAGAAATGCAGATACTTATCGCCCAAGATTTATCACATTCGATTTAAATCAAATAATTGATTACGTACCGGATACAGAAATTACGTTTAAGCTAAATGCTAATTATCCTAATCCCTTTAATTCATTTACAAATGTAAGTTTTTCATTACCTGAAAATTCAATCGTAACAGTTAGAGTAATTGATATTCTTGGACAGTTGGTGGATGTTATTACAGAAAATCAAAATTTTGAAAAAGGCGAACACACATTAACATGGAATGCCGGCAGGTTTGGCAGCGGTATTTATTTGTGCCAGGTTACTTCCGAAAAGTATAACGCAATTAATAAAATGGTTCTGATTAAATAATTAACCCAAATGAAATATTTTAGTTCAAAATATTTAGTTCTTCTTATTCTAGTATCCTCTTACAATTTTGTAAGTGCACAGAATGAACCCGAATTTTTTAATATTGATTTATCACCAAATGGTTCTATTCCCGCGTGGCTTGTGAATGGACCTTTTGAGCAAGGTACTACAGGATTCGGTGTACCATCTGATTTAGATAATATTGACGAGAAAAATAACGAGCCGTATTTCGGTAAAAAGGAAGAAAGTAAATTAGTAGAAGGAAATGAAGCTGAGTGGGTTCTGCAATCGATAAACGAAAATCATTTTTTAGATTTGAACTCAACTTTGGATTGGAGATATCCGGGGGCAATTGTTGAAAAAGAATGGATGGCAAAAGCAGGTTATGCTATTACATATTTATATTCAGAGGCTTCTCAAAAATTAAAATTATTGTTTGGCAGCAACTCCGCTGCAAAAATTTTATTAAATGGAGAAGTATTATACAAATTTGAAAACACAAGAAACGCTGTTGCAGATCAGGATACTATTCAGTTAAGTCTTAATTCCGGGTTGAACAAATTAATAATTAAGACAGGGAACTCTCATCAAAATTATACAATCGCTTTTTTTACACCAATCAAATATGAATGGGGATTTTATAACCGTTTAATTGATTTTGATGGTAATGTGCCGCAAGGGTTAACTGTATTTCTTCCTGATACAGATGTAAAGCTTCAAGCTAGAATTGAATCAACATTCTATTTTAAGGAGATTAA
>JBATTD010000718.1:0-4044 GCA_049670345.1 Ignavibacteriaceae bacterium | reverse complement strand
GGTATAGGTTTGTTCGAAAATTTTTGCGAACCGTTTGAATATATCCCATGCTTCAGGAAAAGATTCCAGTGTAATGAACATCAAGTAACCATTGGAGAAAAAAGCACAATGTGTAATTTGAAGTTTTGGAATTTGAAATCCTGTTTTCCCAATATTCAGTATCTTTTTAACGCCGGGAAGATTATTCAGGTAATGGTACTTCTCTTCCAGGGCTTCACCTGCTGTCTCCATTACAAAAAAATCTTCTCCCCTTTGCCTCGCTTCATATATATGTTTAAAGTAGGAATCTTCTGTATGTGGTGCCCTAAAGGGGGTCTGGATGCTCCCATCTGGTTTGGCCATCCAGGCAATAGAGGAGATGTCATCTTCCAGCCATATATGAAAACCACAAGTCCACGTACTAATACCCAAATCACTTATTTGTTTAAATAATAATGATGCAGCTTCTCCCAGTTCATCGCTACGCTGCATTGCCATCGTTTTTGCCCGTACTCTTTCCAATGCAAGTTCTATTTGTGCTTCCCTTGCCTGTGCTTCTGCCTGTTGAAGATCCTGAAATCGTGTGTAAGTGAAATTAAATACATCTGCGAAACGCTTTATTACAATTTTTGCTTCATCCGGAAAAGCAGTTTCACGAAAAGCAAACAATCCGCCAGCTTGAAAAGTTGCTACATAATAAAATTGCTGCAAACCATGCATTTCCGAAATTTTTGATTGGGAATCCGGTAATTTAAAATTAACCCCAAGCAGTGCTTTATAATAATTATTTAAATCTTGACCCTGTAACAAATAAGAAAAATCTTTCTGGTGTAGCCAGGCATTAAATGCACCTTGCAATAGCGGGTGAATGTCCATTGATTCATCACCCGAAACTTGCACTGTCTTTCCTTGGTCTGATATTGTAGTTGTCCAGACATCAGAGCTTCGTTTTTCCTTATCGAGAATTCCGATTCCGCAACGCAACATTCCAAGGTTTAATTTATCGAGCTCATCGAAAATCGTGGCTACTGCCGATGATAAATCATCAGTCTTATGCATCGTCATAGCTTTAGCTCTCACTCTTTCAAGTGCTGCTTCTATCTGTGATTCTCTTGCCTGTGCTTCTGCTTTTTTCAGATCGAGAAAGCGGGTATAAGTCTGTTCAAAAACTTTTGTGAAACGTTGCAGAATTTTTACCTTCTCTTCAGAAATCGCTTCTTGACCAAGCACCTGTAAGGAGCCATAACTAAAGAAGGCTGTCGACAGCTTCACGGATTCCAATCCTATCATAAACTGTTTGGCATTTTCCGGTACATTTTTGAAATCAGTTTGCGTAAAGAAAATTTTATCAAAACTTTTCTTTTCCTTGCCTGAGTATTCATATACTGCATACTTCACGCCTTCTCGCCAGGCTGTAAGCTGGTCTTCATGATAGTGATGATTAAGACGGGGTATATAATAACTCTCCGGGTATATTTCCTGGGAAAACCCGGATACCCAAAACTGCATATCACCGGTATCCTTATCAATGATGATGATATTGCAGGCCTGCGCTTCAAAATTCAAATGTTGCAATTGTTCATAAATTACGAGGACCGCTTCGCGAAGCTCATCGCTTTTTTGCATAGCCATTGTTCTTGCACGAATTCTTTCCAGAGCCAATTCAATCTGTGCTTCTTTCGACTGAGCTTCGGCTAATTTAAGATCATTAAAACGAGTATATGTTAGATCAAATACTTTTCCAAACCGACTAAGAATATTAAGGTTCTCGTCTGATAATGGTTCATCACCTACAGTCTGCAATCCGCCGAAATTGCTGAACGTAAAAGAACAAACATATTTTTCCATTGCTCTTGAAGAGGCCTGTGCTTCTTCCGGGACTTTACTGAATGCTGTTTCATTAAATAAATATTTATCGTAAACCTTTTTTTCAATCCCTTCCATTACATATATAAATTTAGTTTTCCTTTCTTGGTAACCCTTCATCATTGCATCGTGAAAAGGATAATCTTCAAACTTCATATGAAAAGATTCAGGCATTTTGCCAGTCTCAGCATTTACTGTCCAAACTGTATTTGACAATGAAGGCTCATCTATGATATTGATCATACACCATGTAAGTGCAAAATCCAGTTTTGTGAGTTCTTTAAAAACAGTGTCTACAAGTTCGGCTAACTCATCAGATTTCTGCATTGCCATAGCTCTTGCACGAACTCTTTCCAATCCAAGTTCAATTTGTGCTTCTCTTGTTTGGGCTTCAGCTAGTGCAATGTCTATATACCGCTGGTAGGAAAGATTAAATACATTTCTAAACCGCTTCAGCAATTCAAGTTTTTCTTGGTCAATTGAACTGAAGGTTGAAATCCCTATGGAGCCTGTGCCAATTGAGTAAAAGTAGTAGTAAAGTTCTGAAATATTATTTATTCTTGGATCATCTTTTTCCCCTACGTTTCTCCTGAATTCTTTCCAGCTTTCTAAGTCTTCGCCAGTAAATATAGTTTCCGAAAATGCATCGTTCGCAGCCCTTATCTGCTTTATCTGTTTCTCAATAACAGGATGAATATTATAAGTTAGGTGATTAATGCTTTTTCCGATTTCCTCTGAAAAATCATAGTTCACAAAAGTGCCTTGTGCATCATTATGAATATTGATCATAGAATTCCTGATCTCAGTAAAGCCTAGCGTCTGAAATTCCTTAAACAATATTTCACAAATACTCAATGTGTCATCTGGTTTGGTCATAGCCATTGCCTGAGCTCGAACTCTCTCAAGAGAAGCCTCTATTTCCAGTTCCCTGTTTTTATACTCCAGTTCAATCGTTCGTCTTTTTATTGCTTCGCGTAATAGCTGGTTTTCCTCTGCAATTTTATCAATAGCTATATTTTCACCCTCATCGGTTCTTGCATCCGGAAAAGAGGAATGCTGATGAATGATTTTCCAACCATCTTTTTTTTCCTCCATGATAGTTGTAGCCCTGAACTTGGAATAGAATATCCATTCAGGTTCTGCAAGTGCGTATATATCACATAGTTCATGGAAGAGCAGGAAATTGTTTTGCTTTTCTAGCCTTGTGCTTCTGTTGCGCATTTCCAGTTTGCCTGCTACCTGGTCAATGGTATCATGCAGAAATTGAACAGCATCTTTTTTGTTTGCAAACACTTCGGTTTCTGCACTACCTACCTGCGTGTATGATTCGTCTAGCAAAGTACTTATTGCTGCCACATCTCCATTGAGATAGCTATCCCAATAGGCTTCGTAAACCTCCATCACTTCTTTTTCTAGTTTTTTAGTTAGCTTCATTTGCTTTTACATAGAGTTATTTCACTTTTATTACAACAAACGTAACATCGTCATCAGGATCTTCGTCTTCTACCCAATCTGAGCCAGCCGTTTTTAAATCTTCTATAATTTCTTCCGGAGTTTTATGTGCACATTTACTGAACTCCTGTACTACTCTTTCGTAGCTGAACATCTCCCTATCCTTCTTAAATAATTCTGGTAATCCATCGCTCAAGAGAAGCATGGTATCGCCGGGATTGATTGTTGTTTCTTTTAATTGATAAGGAAAATCACTTACGGCTCCAAGAGGCATTCCTTTTAATACAATTTCTTCAACTGCCATTTCATTTTTCCTGTAGATTAATGCAGGAGGCATTCCTGCCGCAGACATTATTATATTATTGCCCTGAATCTTTAGAATAGTAAGACACATTGATAGCATATGAATATGCATCTTCTTAATACATCTTGTTATCTCATTAAAAGTAAAAAGTATATCCGGGTTTGCTGCGTGGGTGTTAAATAAACTTTTTGCGGCAGTAACCATAGTACCGGCTTTCAGCCCGTGTCCTGTTGCGTCCCCGATTACAACTGTAAGCGTTCCATCCATCCCAACATTAAAATCATAATAATCACCTCCAACTTCTGTTGCAGTTTTCATATAAACTGCTATATCCAGGTTAGGAAGCTGCGGAAGTTCCTTTGGCAGCATTGAGAGCTGAAGTTGACGTGCCTCTTCAAGTTCTTTACTTTTTCTATCGTTCTCAGCTTCGGCAAGTTGAGCGC